>QKCN01000028.1 GCA_003245675.1 Bacteriovoracaceae bacterium
TTAAAGTTAAAACAGATCGAGTGCCCCTCGCTTCCCCTTCTGCCACTGATGAAATAACAATGTCTCCACCGTGCAATTTCATAATTTCTTTGGCGATGGGCAATCCATATCCTGTTCCTTTTTCTCCCGAAGTTCCCAAAGACGTCGTTTTTCTTTCCATAAAAAACAAATCATTAATTTTTTCATTTGGTATTCCCACTCCAAAATCCTGGCAAACTAAAGAAACATGACCACGAGAATCCGTTTGCGATGAAAGCAAAATATCAGAATCCTCTTTGGAAAACTTGATGCTATTAGAAACAAGATTGGATAAAACGCAGCTTAAAAATGAAACAGGTTCCACCATGACAGAGAGATCTTCAACTTCGTCGTAGCTAAAATGTAAATTTTTGGCAAGCAATTGGTCTTGAAAAATAAGTTCCACTTTTTCACAAAGACTTCTTATGCGAGTTGGGGCCAAAGAAAAGTCAATTTTGCCATCACCATAAGACTGCAAGTTTCTCACTTGAAAAAGAAGTTCCTTCATCAAACGCAAAGAAGCCGCAGCCTTTTCAACACATTCGCGACTCTTCTCGGGATCTTTTTTCATAAGTGCCAAAGTCACCCGTCCATCCACGGCCGTTACCAAGTTCGACATATCATGTGACATAATCGACAAAAGCTTTTTCTTTTCCAAAAAGGCTGATGCAATTTCTTCCTTTTGTTGATTAATCGTCTTGAGTGCTTGATCTTTATAAAAATGCAAAAAAGTAACAAAGCACATAGATGCCAAGGGAGCAATGAGCAGGTTAATTTGAAAATCTTTTAATACTTGCAAGGAACTTTCTTCGCCTGCAGCTAAAGGAAGTGCATTTTTTAAATAAGCAATTACAAGCAATGAGATCATAAGAACAGCATATTGGATCCAGCCTTCTTTGAATCCAACTAAAGGTACAGAAAGAAAGGGAAGCATTACTATCCACAATAAGACAGGAGATACAAATTCTGGCCGAATATAATAAACAAGAACACATTCAAAAAAGGCCAACCATGAAAGAATTGAACTAGCAGCACGATATTTTTTCTTCAAAAAAAGAAAAAAAGGAATGGCCGTCAACAAAGCAATAGTCCATGTAATTTTAGCGACAGGAAATGAAGGATTTATGAAATAATGCTTCAACGAAAATAACAAATTCACTGAGCCTAAGATAATAATAAAAGACTTTAGAATATTAATATTTTTTTCTCTTAAACCATCCATCTATTCCCCCCATTATAATAATGAGGATTCTACTTAAAATAACTTGCCGATTCAAGGCGGCAACCATGGATCTTCAAAATCTCGCCTTGAGCCGAAAGGGCCGTAGCAGAGGTCACCTTCACATCAATCCAATTCCACAAAATATCCTGTTCTCCCACATAATCAAAATGGACAATTCTCATATTATTGGCCCGCCCTTTGTAATTATTTGGACGTGACTTCAATTTTCCCTTCCCCTCAACTAGTACGGTATACGTCTTACCGACCATGTTTTGGCGATCCGTTTTTTGTAATTCCAACTGTAAGTTCTGGATTTCTAAAAGGCGTTCATGGCGAGTCTTATCTTCCAAAGAATCTTCCATGTCAAAAGCCTTGGTCAGAGGACGGCGGGAAAAAGCATAAGCATAGATAAAATCAAAGCGAACTTTTTTAAGCAATTCCAAGGTTTCTTGATGCTCTTTTTCTGTTTCATTAGGAAATCCGGCAATAATGTCGGAAGACAGTACGAGATCAGGATTTACTTTTCTTAACTTTTGCACCAAGTTCAAATAATGCTCAGAAGTGTATTTGCGATTCATGCGCTCTAAAGTGCTTGATGAACCCGACTGAACTGGCAAATGCAGATGATTAGAAAGCTTGTCTAAACGCCCATGAGCCTCAATTAATTCATCGGACATATCGTAGGGATGACTGGTGGTATAACGCAAAATCTTCAGGCCCTCTATAGCATTTAGGTCCGTCAAAAGCTGTGCAAAGGACTCTCCATTCTCTTTTCCAAAAGAGTTCACATTTTGCCCCAAAAGAGTCACTTCCTGAATCCCCTTTTCGGAGACTAAAAATTTCACATCCTCTACAATCTCTTTTAACAAACGTGATTTTTCGCGACCTCGCGTATAAGGGACAATGCAATAAGAGCAAAAATTATTGCAACCTTTCATAATGGTTACAAAGGCTTGTGGCGAGCCATGAGTAATTTGCGTGAACTGCGAAAACTCTTCTTCCTTCTTTTTAAATTGCGTATGAAGAACAGCCTGTCCTTTGCCATAGAGACTCTCTAAAATATCAGGCATCTTATCAATTTGCTCAGTTCCCATAACAAAATCGAGTGCTGGGCCATGCTTTTGCTGCAATTCCTTGCCTTCCACCTGAGCAACACATCCTGCAATTCCAATCTTCAAATCGAGATTTTGCTCTTTTTTGCGGTTCACGAGTTCTGATAAGTGAGAATAAAATTTCTGATTGGCATGATCGCGAACAGCACAAGTATTGAAAAAGACAAGATCAGCCTCTTCGAGCTCTTTAGTCTGCTCAAAATTAAAATTTTGTAGATGAGACAATAATCTCTCCGAATCAGAGATATTCATCTGACAACCATAAATTTGGACGAACACCTTGCGAGGGGGAAATACAATGTCTCTAAAATGAATACAGTCTTGATTAGTTTCTGAATTGTAAGTACGACCAAGCTCTGCTTGGTAAGAAAATCCTAAGTCTTTCACTTTCGCGCTCCTCTGTTCAATAGGACGAATGCGAAAGACTTAACACAAAAGAGTCTAAAAGTAACGCACCAAAATCTCTTTCAAGATACGGCAGTCCTCTAAAGAAGCTGTTTCTCTAATAGAATGCATGGACAAGCTGGGAAAGCCCACATCAATGGTCTCAACCCCCAATAAAGAAGTCGTCAAAGGTCCAATTGTCGTACCGCAAGGCATATTGGAGTGAGATAAAAACTGCTGTACGGGTAATTCCTGCTTATGGGCCAAACTCATAAAATAAGCGGCCGTCCTGGAGTTAGTAGCATATTTTTGATTGCCATTAATTTTAATAACAGGACCTTTGCCCAATACCGGCTGATGATTAAAATCAAATTTCTCAGAATAATTTGGATGAACGGCATGTGCATTATCAAGTGAAATGAGAAAAGAACTTTGCATGCAACGAATGAAGTCCTCTCCTCCTCCGGCCAATCGAGTAAGAACATCTCTTAAAAATGTCCCACTTGCACCAGTACTCGACATAGAGCCACACTCTTCGTGATCGTTGAGCACCACCATAGCATTCGCATTTTCCTGCGCATCGATGAGAGAAGAAATTCCCATATACGAACTCAGAAGATTGTCCAAGCGCGCACTAGAAATTAAATCATTGCCCCAAACTTTTGCAGGAACAGCATCATAAAGAAAAAGATCATGGGACAAAACCTTTGTAACTTTCTTACCTGTCTGCTCCACCAATTTTTTGAGATAACTCAAGAAACAAAAGTCCTTCGCATTACCGGCAGGAAATATAACATTAAGTTCCTTTTGCTTATCAATCGCGCGATTGTCATTAATGCTGCGATTGAGGTGAATTGCCACATTAGGGACGATACCCACAACATCATCGACATTAATCAGAGCATCTTCCAGCTGCCCCTCACTATTCATAAAACTAACTCTTCCTGCAAGACAAAGTTCGCGATCAAACCATGTATCCAAAATGGGGCCACCAAACACCTCTGTGCCCAGCATGCCCATATCTTTGGCCATATAGTGGGGATTAAATTTCAACTTTAAAGCAGGACTATCGGTATGAGAGCCCATCATTTTGAAGCCCGTCTCCGCTAATTTTTTCCCATTCAAAGCAAAAGCAATCACAGCAGAATCATTGCGAGTCACAAAATATTTACCAGGCTTAAGATTTCCCCAGACATCTTTTTCTTTTAATTCTTTAAAACCAGCTCCTTGCAAGCGTGCTTTTAACTCCGCCGTTGCATGAAAGGCCGTGGGAGATTTTTTCAAAAACAAAAGTAAATCATCCTTAAACGTCATCATCACTATCCCCTTTTATTTATGAACATTAGCAAGTAGTACTTTCTTTTTAAATTCATGTTCCGCATGTTTTTTCAGAGTTAAACGCATCCAAAACATCTCGACAATCATAAAGACAAAAAATGCGATATAAAAACCGGCCGTTTTAAAAAATAGCCAACGCCCAGTTTCCATATAAATAGCGACAAATAGCATCCAACTTCCATAAAGCGTTAAAAAGACAATTAAATGCCATTCTAACTGCTTAAATAAAAATCCAGGCAGAGGAACTTTCCCCATCCCCGCAGACATTTCTTCTAATAAGCTGCGTCCCCGCAAATTTTTAATGGCCAAATAAAGAGAGGTTAAAACGCCAGTGAAAAAAGGCTGCAACTTAAACCAAATGCCATCTTCCCCAATTAAGGAAATCCCCCCTAAGGCAAGAATAAGAAAAAAATTAAACTTGGAAATAGCATGAACTTCGCGAGTGAAAATATACTCAAGCGCAATTTCCAAAAAAGCGAGACCGAGACCGGCCATCAGCGCAATGCGGACGGGATACGCCTCCTCCAAATACCAATAGGCAGCAGCAGGAAGAAACGACAAGAGAAAAAATTTCTTCGAAATTTTGGTACTCATTGCGTAAGACTATACAGCTATTTTAGGCAGCTTGGGAACTTTTAAGTTTTGCCTCATAGTATTCAAGCAACTTACGCTTGAAACTCGTAGGGTCCAAAACTTCCACAGAATCGCCAAGTCCCAAAATCCAATCATATAAAGAATCACAAGGCTCAACAGTTGCGGCCCAAATCGTCTCTCCTTCTGGGTTCACAACCATATAAGGGTTACCTAAATATTGGTAAGGGGGATTCAAATCAATTTCTTCGCGTGAATGAATTTTAAGAATAAGGCGAACCTCATCTTCTGAAATACCTCTTAATGAGGAAATAAAATCATCGAGTTCCATATGAGAAAAATTGGCTTCATAATCTGCATATTCTTCTTCTCTTTCTAGTGATTGAA
>QKCN01000023.1 GCA_003245675.1 Bacteriovoracaceae bacterium
TGCAATAAAAAAACCTAAGGAATTTCCATCAAGTACTAACTCTTTATCAAAATCCTCATATTGCCCACTTCCCATAAAACTTTTGGCCCAAAAACCACCAATTTTAAAATAATAACTTCCAATATCCCATTGCTTCCGCGCTATAATCTTGGCCCAAATAATTTTGGACTCAGCAACTTGTAATCCTGCGCCTTCTGCCGGTAAGTTAATAATGACGTGAGTACTGTAATCAAAAGCAAAAAATAAATCAAAGGGCAAGGGGTTATAAACATTGCCATAGCGAATCTGAAAACTATTTAAAGACGGAATATCATATTGATCACTTTTGAGCACTTTATAGATAGCAAGATCAAAGTAAAACATACTTCCCGTCATACGGTCTCCCGTCAAAGTTCCTCCAACCTTAACTCCACCTAATGATCCAGTCGCCTTTGTGTGAAAAGTGTCTTCTGAATCAATGGATGCCTGAATATATGATAACTCTGAATAAAATTCTTTTTTATATACAAAAGGAGGACGCGGCTCTTTATCTGCTTCCTCTTTCGCCTCCTCGCCATCTGCTGCTTTAGCGGTCCCCCCCTCTGAAGCTTTCTCTTGCTCTTTTGCCTCCTTGGATTCCTTTGCCGCTAGCGCTTCCGTTGCTTCCTTATTTTGGCGTTCTTCTTTTTGCTTAGCTTTTTTTCTCTTTTTCTGTTCCTCGACAACTTCCTCTAACTGCTTCTCTATTTGCTCTTTTTCTCTTTGTCTTCTAACTCTCTTCTCTTCTTCTTTTTTTTCTTTTTCGACTTTGCGCTGCTGTCTCCGTTTTTCCTTTTCTTTCACAATAGCTGCATCTTTACGCTGAGCCTCTTGAACCGAAATAATTTTATTTTTCATTTCATTTAGTTCTTCTTCATCTAGCATCTTTACTTTGGAAGTCTTGGTATCCTTCTTCGCTCCGGCAGCTTTCTCCCCCCAAAACAATTGCTCCAATAAATAGCGAACATTATACTGCAAATTCAATTCTGGAATTCTTGCTTTGAAGACTTTCTTAACATCCTTTCCTGTTTTTAGATTTAGTATTTTTAAAGTCAGTTCGAATAATTTTTCTTTTGCATTGTAGTACAGATATCCATCAAGGGCATAAAGTGTTTTCAATGAAAAATCATCTTGAATTTTTTCTTTTATTAAAATTTCATAAGCACCTGTTTGAATAACAATGCCTAGGGCCATCTTGATATACTCACTTTCAAAGAGTCCCTTATCAAAATGCGACAGTTTTTGTGCCTCAGGGGAAAATTCGAGAGCCTGAACAATAAGCATACTCTTCTTAACCTCTTCTTGTGCATAGAGGGCAGAAGTCAGCAGCAAACAACTTGTGAGTATCCAAACGATAAGTTTCATAAACTCATTCTAATCTAAATAGGAAAAAATTAACATATGGCTGAAAACGCTATTACTTCCTAAAATATTAAGTATTGATATTTAATACGGACAAGAAGGTCAGATTTATGAATGTTTATTCCATACTCGGTTTCCTCATTGCAATTGGTGTTTTGATGATTGGTTTTCGCTTGGCCACATCCAATCCTTCAATGTTTGTAGATTACCCTTCTATGTTCATCGTTATCGGAGGAACTCTCGCATCTACCGCGATCAGCTTCCAGCTCAATAGGATAACTGTTCTCTTTAAAATTTTCTTTCGACGTATGCTAAAAGGAAAAAAACAAGACTATGCCAAAGTTATTTCTGAAATTATGAAAATCAGTGATGCTTATCGTAAAGGAGAAGCCTTAGATGCCCACATTAATAAAATTTCCGATCCTTTTCTAAAGGAAGGACTCAACATGATCAATGACGGCGTTTTGGAAGAAGGTCATATTATCCGTCTAATGCGCGACCGCTGCGAAAATATGCTCTACAATCACATGCAAGAAGCCAGTAAAATTAAAACAATGGCAAAATTCCCTCCTGCTTTTGGTATGATTGGTACAACAACCGGGATGGTGGTGCTCCTCAGTAACTTAGGCGGTGAAGATGCAATGAAAATGATTGGTCCTGCGATGAGTGTGTGTATTATTACAACTCTTTATGGAACTGTTATTTCCTATATCTCCCTTATTCCTATTGCAGAAAACCTCACCGATGACTCTAAAGAAATCTATCTTAAAAATAAAATTATTGTTGAAGGACTCAAACTATTGGTTAAAAAGACCAACCCCATTGTGGTTGCTGAAGAACTCAACTCCTTTCTATCTCCTGGAGATCGTCTGGATTGGAAACAAATTATTGGAAAATAATATATGAGCGATAGCACAGAGGAATTTGAAGAAGAAGAAGGCAGAAGCGGTGGACCTCCAGCAGAGGAGGATGAAGGCGAATTATGGCTAATGAGCTATGCCGACATGATGACTCTTTTGACCTGTTTCTTTATTTTGATGATGGCCTTTGCCAACTATGATCCCGTAGGCTTTACAGAAAAAACAAAAGAAGTGGCTAAACACTTCAACAGAGATAAATATAAAAGTTCACGTACCAAATTAGAAAGCCTACAAGAAGAAGTGGCAAGACATCCTGTGCTCAATGAAATGTATAAAGTGTCTCTCCAAGATGGTGGACTAACTATCACGTTTAGTGGCAGTATGCTCTTTTCCCCGGGAGAATATAAAATCTCCCCAGATGTTCTACCTGTTCTAGATGCCATGATTGACCTCATAAAGACAAAGGACCCCAACTATCGCATTGTTGTTGAAGGGCATGCCGACAATCCTGACTTTGAAGGCAAAAATGACTTAAACTCCATTTGGGTACTGAGCTCCGCTCGCGCAGCTGCAGTCGTTGAACGCTTCCAGTATTTTGGTTTTCAACCCGATCATCTCTCCCCTATTGGAAAAGCAAATACCAATATACTCATTGAAGATGATAAAGCTGATCCCCAAAATGAAGAAGATCTTATTCGTTTGGCGCTCAATCGACGGGTTGTCATTAAAGTCATTGAACACCAGGACAAATCCAAGCGCGTCAAAATGGGACTGGGAATCTATTTTGAAGACACCGCTCAAGGCGCAAAATAGGAAGGTAAATCGTTTATAAAATTGTACTACATAAGAAAAAGGGGAAGCCTAAATGGCTTCCCCTTTTATTTTTACCAAGTTGGAGATTCTATTACTTGGGTCGGATTCGCGGGGTTACGAGAATTATATCCTTTAGGAATTTTAAGGGAGCAACGATATCCAAATTTGATATTGGAATCAAAAAATTGCAACCACATGGCCGTATAACGACTTCCCAAAGAACGACTAGCTTGCGCCGTAAGTGCATCATCTGGTTCAAAAATGGCATCTTCTGCGGGCTGATAGGAAAGGTACGGAGTATATTCAAGATAATCCCCACCACCCAAGAGAAATTGTTGCAGCACTGTATTGTCTGCAATAATGACTTCTGAAGAGAAGTGTGAGCGCTCAAAAACAGAACCAGTCTTTGATTTCATAAAGGTAGGACACGAACTATAAACTGTTCCTGTCTCTGGTAAACCAATAATTGGGTGATAACATTTCCAAGCACTATAACCCCAATTACCAATAAACTCGCCTCCGCCTGTCCAGGTCCCTTCATTTTGGAAATCATAATAATTTTCGTTAACAGCGGCAAGATCTCCGACAGGTGTCGTCATTAGGACTTTATTGAAAATAATATTTTCGCCGTCAGCAGATAATAATTCCCAAGCATTCCCCACAAGGTCAGAAATACCATAGCGAGAATAACATTCTAAACTAGACCCCGCCTCGACAGGCTGATTTAGAAAATCATTACACGCTTGCCCTGAATTTCCTGTTTCAATACTCGCAATCTTTGTATCACTCCAATCCGCAGGCCAAACTGATGCCATCATATATTCTTTACGAGAAAGAACATGCTTTTTGACATCTTCACCGGTGGCCAACATCGTCACAATACGACTACTGCAAAGATTTTCATCTCCTCCTCCATTAACAAAGGAAGAATAGTTTGTCGCGGTTGTTAAGTAAGGAATTTCATCTACTTTGCTTTCTAAATTTCCACTAGAAGCTTCATAGATATCTACAAACAAATCATTTTCTTCATCAATCTTTCCGTATTGATCACCACCAAAACCAATAAAACTACAAGTATAGCGAGCATTTGGATCGGGAGTTGTCGTATACAATCGTCCGCACTGTTCGCGATTGGCCATCAAATGGTGAATAAGACTCATACCATTAGGAGGGATAACAATACGCGGAGTGATCATAACCTCTGCTCCAGTAAAAACAACTGGATCAAGTGGCGTTGCCTCAATAAATGGCGTAAAGCGATAAAAATAAGCCTTTGTTGGCAAAAGCATACCAGCTTGAGGATCTTCAAAAATACGACATTCCTCAGTCCCTAAAGGTGCACAATTTTGATTAGGAATCTTAATAACCATATTGCTGGAATCTTTTAAATAAGCTGGAACCAATGGAAAATTAGGAGTCTCACTTCTCTCGATTTGATAGTGTGTAATTTTGCGATCAGGGTAAGAATAAAGCGATGTCGTTCCTGTGGCCAACTTTTGTAGTTCAAGATAAGGCTCAGATAATTCTAAACGGACCTTAATTGCTCCTCCAGAATCATTGGCCAAAGTGTTCGTTGCATAGATTTCATCCCAGCCACGATGAACCGCTTTTGGCATTCTTACAGTCCCCGACAAATTGACATTAAAATGATCTTTATACGGATCATAAGCAAAGACGGGATCATAAGTAATATTTTCGTAAATTCCAGTTTGGTATTCTACAGTGAATTGCGACTCAAAAGAACTATCAAACACATTTGTTAAACTAACATCTGTTGGCTGGAAAAGAGAAGTGACAGTACAGGTTTTTCCATCTCCCAAAGTCGTACAATTAGAACTCCACAGACGGTAGGTACTTCCCACTGATGTTAGATCAAAGGTATCGGGATCTGCAGGATCTGGAACGTATTTTTGATTCGTGCCT
>QKCN01000017.1 GCA_003245675.1 Bacteriovoracaceae bacterium
AGAATTATAAAGATCAGTAATTTTTTGATATTTCTCTGTTGAAATTTTACTTTTACGTAATTTTTCTCCGGCCCGGTCAAATTCTTCCATTAAAAGATCTTCTGATTTTTGAACACTTGTCCCACCCGCAACATCAAGCAGTGACTCAATTTCATTAATTTTATCAAGGAGTCGAGTATCATTTGGATTTAGCTCTCGCATTTTGCAGGCAATTTCATATGCTTTATTATAGTGCCCCTGCGAAGAATACAAATCAATAAGAGTGTGAGAAACAAACTCCCCTTCTTCGCGTGTGTTGAGAACAGGTTCTTCAATTTTTTTACTGGATAACTCTTTCCAATCTTCCAAGTTAAATACTGAAGCATATTTCTTGGCCCCCTGCTTTTCTCTAAAAACAGGCTGCTCAACAAGTGGTGCTTCTTCCTGATAAGAAGAAAAATCCATCATGCTCCAATCATCAATATCCTCGAGGCGTGTAAGATCTTGTTCCAAAAAATCAGTCGGAAATATTCCTGCACCATCCTCATCATCAAGCACAATACTTTTGGTATCTGCAATCAACTGATCTTCCAATTGAGAAACTTTTTTCCCAATCTCCTGATCTGATGGTGAAAAAAACAAAAGATTTTTGTAGGTTTGAAGTGCCTCATCCCAATAAGATAGCTGCTCACAGGATTCAGCATAAATTTTTTGCAATGAAAGATTATCCAAATGTTCTTTAACAAAAGGAAGAAGCGCTGTATAAGCGAGCTCATAGCGACCAGTATCAAAGTAGGTCTTGGCAAGAACAATATGCCCTAACAAATAAGAAGGGTGATTTCGAATCCCCTCGCGCAAAATACGTAGACACTCATCGATCATGCCTAATTTTCTGTACACCTCTGCAAGTGGTGCAAATACTCTAGACTTAGGCTTCGCCTTGTACATTTTTTCATATTTTTGCAAAAGAGGAGTTAGAGCTCCTTTTGAACTGAACTCTTCCATGACCCCTCTTACACACTGCCCTTGCGATCACTCAAGCCGGCTGCCTCTTGATTAATAATTCTAGGAGTAAGAAAAATAATCATCTCTGATTTTTTCTCCGTTGGGGCATAAGCACTTCTAAATAACCAGCCCAATATAGGAATATCTTTCAAAAATGGCACACCGGAAACGGTTTCTGATTTTTCAATATTATACAAACCGCCAATAACAACAGTTGATCCATTATCAACCAAGACCTGAGTATTAACAGATCGTGTTGTAGTATTTGGTGGCGCCGAAGTTGATGGCCGATCACCAAAAGATGATTTACTAATTTGCACGTTCATGGAAATAGAACCATCATTAGCAACTTGAGGCGTAACGGTTAGGTTGAGATCTGCCGCAACCTGCTCATAAGAAGTTGTCGTCGTTCCTGTTGAGTCCTTACTTTGCACCGCAAAGCTCGTGGAATCAGAACTTGATAAAGTCGCCGCTTGCTTATTCTGGGTAATAACTTTAGGACTCGAAACAATCTTTCCACGCGACTCTTGCTCCATTAATTGCAATTGCAAATCTAAGTTAGTCAAACGCTTAAAGAGTCCAACCTGAAGACCGAGGAATGTCGTCCCACCACTTCCATCCGATCCACCCCCAGAAGAAATAGAACTGAAAGTAAGTCCTGGACCAGTATTTGTTCCCCCAGAAGCAGTGATCGGATCGTAACCAAAAGCCAGACCATTAGAAAGACCGAGGTTTTGGCTAAAAGATTCCGTTGCCTCTACAATTTTAGCTTCAATTAAAATTTGAGGGGTCTGCGTATCAAGTACTTCAATAATTTTGCGTACTCTTTCGATAACCTCAACAGTGTCTTGAACAATAATAACATTCGTTCGCTGATCAATAGACATCTTTCCTCTTTGAGCTGTCAGATAGTCTTTTAATGTATTTGTTAAACTTTCAAGATTGGAAAAACTAATTGGAAAAATTTTTGTAACAAGCGGCTCAGCCCCTTGCTTCATTTTTTCGATTTCTTGCCTTCTCTTCTCTTCTTCAGTTGCCTTAGCAACGGTGGTTACGGTCAAAATATTTTCTTTTTTAGAGGCTGTTAACTTACTTAATTCCATAACAGTATCAAGCGCCTGATCCCAAGGAATATTGGTCAAACGCAAAGTCAGAGGAGGCACAGACATAACTTCATTGGCAACGATAATGTTAAAGCCTGAAGTTTCTGCAATTGTTTTTAAAATATCAATAACAGGTAAATTTTGTACATTTATGGAAATTTTCTTTCCGACATATCTTTTGGGGCCAGATAAAACAAGATTTGCCAAAATATCCTCAATCTTATCAGAGCGAGGAACATTTATATCCACACGATTACTTGAGTCAAAAGGATTTGATACTGCGGCTGTAGATTTTTCTTCTGCATCTTGAATCGCCTTTTCACTAAAAACACCAAAGCGATTTTCGATTGCCAAGGTCAATGAATTCGTTGTTGTTTTCAAAATTGATCTAACATTGTCGCGTAGTTGTATCGCGACTCGAAGATCTTTATCTGAACCAGGCTTTGTATAAGGATTAATAAATACTACTGAACCAGAAAACTCTGATGCATCAATTCCTCTTAGGATCTTAGGACCCGCAACGACATTTTTTATGTCGAGAATAATCTGTTTGTCTTCTACAACATGAAAGCGATTTGCATCCACACCATCGCCAGCAAATTCAATAGACAAATTGGATGTTTCTCCAACCTGCTCAAACTTAATCGCCTTAACTTCATTTGTCGCGGCCCAGGAGAGGCTTTGCAATAAAAGAAACACAATTGAAAAGAAAATTCCATTTTTCATATTCACTCTTTCGTGGAGGTTCACACCCATTTATTATATCGCGTTATTGGCAGATTTCAACTATTTAGAAACAGGGACCACTGTTTCTAAATATTCTTCCTGCCCATAAATATTTAAAATCTTCTCAACAAAAACAAGCCCACCAGGCATAATCGCTTTTAGCTCCAAACGGTTTGCGCCAATCTTCATTCCTTCTCGCAAGACAACAGTCCCCCCTCCAGAAATGCGAACAATAGCTCGCCTCTCCTTTCCGATAAGAACTCCCACGACATTTAATTTTGCAATATCAATATCGCTTGGAATTTGAGCAAGATTCGTATAAGTACCATCGCGCAAGACGGCAGACGAAGATGATGAATTCCCCGCAGCTCCTTGGGCACCTGCCTTGGGAACCATTAATCTCTTCTCTGCTTCTGAACGAAATGGATCTCGTATACTAAAGGGGTCTTTCAACTTAGACTTCCCCTCAAAAAAGTCTTTGTTTGCAGCGACTCCTGCAGCAGAAAAAAGAAGACAGAAAATAATGGCAAGTGCCTTCATTAATCCACCGCCTTGTAGTTTGGATTATAACGGAAAGTTTCAATTGTCGCGTTAACATCCAAAATCAAAAAGCGCCCTTTATTTCCTTCTTCAGGCCTTTTTATCATCAACTGTTTTACATTAAAAAGCCGATCATTATCAGCAAGCCTCTCAAAAAAGACAAGAGATTGCAAAAAAGTCCCTTTAAAGCCAAGTCGGTAGCTCTTGGAATAATAAAAATCGTGTAATGCTTCACTCATTGCACTAGGCAGCGGCTCCTGTAAATTCAAAAGACTGGCTTCCGTAGTAAACGCCCCCATAATTTTAGTATCACTCGTCTCATCAGGGAGCTGTTTCTGAATCTCTTTAATCTGTACTGCAACTTGCTCTACGCGAGCCTTGGATTTTGCTACATTTTCTTCGTACTCTTTAATCTTTTTAATTCTTTTTTTAAGTGTGACAATCTTCTGTTCTTCACCATTTTGTTGATTTTTTAGGCCGGCAATCGCCTCACTGTGCAATTCCCAATCGCCGTATATCCCATAGGCGAGATAAGCAATATAAAGAAAATGTAGGTTTGCAACTAAAGCATTCATTAATCAAAAGTTTTTATAGTCGCCAAGACTGTAAATTCTTCGCGCCTTTTTCCTGTTTGGTCATCAATTATTGTTTTCATCCCACCTGGCTGAACAGGCTGAACAAAAAATATCGCATTCTTCAATCCACTCATAAAGACAGTTATGTCATCAAAACTAGTCGCTTGCCCAGTTATTTTGAGTTGACGATCCTTTAAGTCTAAGGATGTCAACCAAACATTCTCAGGAATGTTCTCAGCAATATAAAGCAGAAGCTTCACTGGACTAATCTTGGATTTTAAAAGTTGCCTAACAACCATTAGTTTTTCTTGCAGCATCTTTTCTTGCTTTTTAAATTCATCCGCCTCTTGTTCCAAAGCCTTTAAGCGCTTTGCCTTAGACGTAAGATCTCGAACCGTTCCCTCTAGCTGTGTTAGTGCCTTTGTTTCAGCTTCCTTTTCAGACTCCCAACTTTGATAAATCGTATATCCAGGGACAAAAGAAAGTAACCAAACAATGACAAAAGCCTTGAAATTGATATATGAAAAATCCATGCCCATAATAACAGGCATCTTAAACGGTTGTTTCCCAACAATGAGGTTTATCTTAATCATCTAAGTTTCCCCCGAATTGCTAATCCCAAGGAAACTGCACCGCAAGAATTGAAATCACGGATAAGACTCGAGGTAAAATTTTTTTTATCAAAATCAAGATGATCTAGTGGATTTAGATACTGCACTTCCATTTCTAAAATCTCAGCCAAAACATCTTTCAAAGCGGGGAGCAGAGAACTTCCTCCCGTTATAAAGCAATGAGCGATCCTTTCTTCAACACTTGCCGTAAGAAAGAAATTCAAGGTTGTCTTAAGTTCTGCCAACAACTTGTCTAAGCAATTATTTGTTATAATTGTCACTTCTTCAGGCAGAGGATCACCATTTTCTTCACTTTTTTTAAGGGCTTCAGCCTCTTCAAAATTTAAACTCATCTGACTCTGAATTTCTTCAGTGATAAGTTCTCCCCCCCACTCGATCTCTTTTGTAAACATTGGTGCTAAATTTCGAAAAACAACAACCTTGGTCGTTTGAGCACCAATATCAATAATGACGGCACCTTCTTTTGAGATCACTTCAAGTTTTTTGGGGCCAACAATAGCCTCTAATGCATTACTCAAAGCAAAAACCTCAAGATCAACACAAAAAGGCTTAAGTCCCGCATCTGTCATCAAAAGCTGCCTAGCCTCAACTGCTTCAATTGAAGCCGCGGCCATCATAATATCGACAGTTCCTTCATCCTTCTTTGCAATTAAAGAGTGAGATATTATGGCATCATCAATATCAAATGGTACATATTGCTCAGATTCCCACATCACATGGTCCTCTATTTCATCTTTTGTTCCCTCAGGGACAGTCAAGCGTCTAGAAGTAGTTAGTGCTCCCTTAATCCCCATTACGACTTTTCGGGCAGAAAATCCTCCTTTGCTCAAAGCTTCTTGTATGGTTGCAATTACTTCATCACGCAGTTGCACTTCTCCTGAAACAAATGAACTTTCAGGGAAAGGTAAAATACAAAAACGGCTAATTTTAGGTTTTGCTGCAGTTCCGGAAATTTGACAAATTTTGACAGAGCCCTGCCCCACGTCAAGACCCAAAAGCTCTCCACCGGCCCCCATTGCCTTAACTTCTTGTATCAATTTTTTTAAATCGAAACTATTTTTTGCCAATCCCTATCCTCATCATAAATAAGAGATAATTTTCATCCATTATATTTCATTATGCTAAATAAAATTCTTCTTAGCAAATTAATAGATCGAAAAAATGTTGCGAAGCATATTGGGAATAAAAATTTGAATACTCACGACAATGAGAATAAAAGGACCAAATGCGATTGGAGTATTTTTACCTAAGCGTCTAGATAAAAGAAAAATTACGGCAAAGATAGAACCCAGAGCACAACTCAAAAAAACGTTTTGCATGATCCCAACTGGCCCGAGGTAAAAGCCAAGAACCCCCCAAAGCTTGATATCTCCACCACCAAGGCCAACCTGACCTCGCATCACATAAAAAAGCCAACTCACCATAAGCGGAAATAGCACCCCAATCAGAGCCCCAGTTCCCCAAAAAACCCAAGAAGACCGAGAAATAGCAAGAGGAAGAATAAGAAGAAGCAATGCTAAATTAAGTTCATCTAAAAGAAGGAAATGGTCTAGATCAATAAAGAAATGGGCGACAAAAATGCAGGCAATGAGAAGATAAGAATAATAGTTGTACCAACTCCATATGGAAGAAATATCAATATCCCCCATTAAAACAATACTTGCTAGCCCACAAAGTAATTCAACAAAAGGATAACGCCAAGAGATCACACCGCCACACTTACGACACTTTCCCCGCAACAATAAATAACTAAGAAGAGGTATATTATCGAACCAAAAAACCTTCGTTAAGCAATGATTGCAGCGAGACCTAGTCATTAGGCTCTCTCTTGCAGGGAGACGTCCAATCAGGACATTCACAAAACTCCCCAAACACAGCGCCTGAAAGAACAAAATGGATTTAAGAAGAATCATATTAGTCCAAATTTTTCCTTGAAAAGATCCATGCATTAGCAACTGATAAGAGCACGGCATACATCAAAAAATAGAATAATGCATGTGTCAGATATCCTAAAGGAAGCTTGTGTTCATATAGTAAGTAGTCTTTAACATTTAGCTTATAAAAATTGGGAATAACATGTTCAAACAAAGTCAGCGCATACATAAAGGCAGGACGTAATCTTACAAAAAGAGCATCTTTTATTCCCTCAAGGCCATAGCCACATGCATAGATTCCTATTGTAAATAAAACTGCCAAGACTTGATTTGCAACAAGTGAGAACATAACAACAAGGAGCAAGACAAGAATCGACTCACAAAATGTAAATAAAAAGGACCAAAGAATCATAGAAGAAAAGACACCACCAAGAAATAAATACATCCCAAGAGTCACAGCAGAAAGCATCAACACATTGACAAATAAAATCCCCAGCATTCCCAGTATTTTCCCAAACAAATATGAAATTCTTGAAATTGAATGCGAAAGAATGAGATGAATAGAACGCGCCTCAATCTCTTTTTGAATTAAGCCAACTCCGAGAAAAATAGCTATCCCAATAGAAGACAAAGAACTCAATCCCATCCCAAGATCAAGAGAAACCCGACTAGGAATTCCATACGCTAATGCAGAAGCAAGAGCACTCACTAATGCAAGACCAATGCTCAGTAAAAATACATTAAGCAAGATGCGACTTTTATAAATTTCGAGAAAGGTATAACGTGCGACAATTAACAACTTCATTAAAAATGCTCTTCTTTTATTTTGTAAAAAATTTCCTCCAAACGAGGTCGCACTTGCCCAAAAGCGTGAAGAGAATAATTTTTATCAAGAATATACTTTAAACAATGCTCTTTTTGATCTGGTAAAACTTCAAAGGAAGTCAATTTCTCTTTATGTGATAAGTTCATCAGTGCAAATTTTTGCTGCATGTCGACGATAGATGTTTCATCAAAATCATTCAACACAAACCAAAAATTTGGCTTTAGATTTTGAACAATCAATTCATCAATAGCGCCCTGATAAAGAACCCCTCCCTTCTCTAGGAAAATAACTTGCTGGCAAACTTCTTCTACATCAGGGACTATATGGCTACTAAAGAAAATACTTTTCCCCCGCGCTCTCTCTTCAATAAGAATATTTTTAAATTCTTTTCGCCCCAAAGGATCTAATCCAGAAAGCGGTTCATCTAAAATGAGAAACTCAGGATCATGCAACAAGCATGCTGTCATCCCTAAGCGCTGCAACATTCCTTTAGAATAAGACTTTATTTTCCGGTCCAAAGCATGATCAATTCGCAAACGAACAGAAAGATTTTTCACTTGCTCAACAATCGCGCTCATTTTCATTTCATTCAAGCGCCCCATATACTCCAAAAACTCACGCCCTGTGAGATGAGGATGAAAGTATGGTCTTTCAGGCAAATAACCAATACTCAAGCATATTTCACGCCAGCTATCACCCCTCAGGTGATATGCAATATGACCAGAATTAGCCGCAATGAATTTCATGATTATCTTTATTAAAGTTGTCTTTCCTGCCCCATTGGCGCCCAAAAAACCAGTAATTTGTCCTCGAGCTACAGAAAATGTCACATTTTCCAAAGCACTAAAGGGCTTTTTATAAAAATCCGTTCTAAAAACTTTTGAAATATTGGAAATTTCGATAATCTCATTTTTCATCATATGTATGATTATGGTAATCTCAACATAAATGGCAAGTTTTGTTTTTAATATTTAAGCTCAAATCGCGACAAATAATGAAAAATAAGTTTAAAACATTCCTTTTTTTTTCAGCCTTAAGTCTCAGTTTCTTAGGACAATCATGGCTTACTCATAATTTGGCAAAACCACAAATTATAGTCAGCAAACAGCAATCTGCTTTTAACTTTGATGCTCACTTTCTAAAATTTTTTAACCTCGGTAACAAGCGGCTTATATCGTCACTCCTCTGGGTAAAAACAATCATTGAATCAGATATTGAGCACTATAAAGGCGACCCTCTGAATAGTTGGATGTATTTGCGGTTTAAAACTATTTTTTCAATTGATCCGTGGTTCTTGCGTGGATATCGTTTTGCTGCTCAATACTTGTCAATCATAAAAGATGACTTAGAGGGAGCTTCCGAAATATACAAGCAAGGTCTTTCCGAATACCCTAATGATTATCCCCTAAATCTCAATGCCGGATTTCACTACATTTATGAATTAGGTAAAATCGAAGAGGGCATTCATTACTTTGAAAAGATTATGACATACCCACAGGCTCCCAGTATTCTGACTTCTATCGTGGCACGACTGAAAAGTAATTTAGGAGACCTCGAAACCGCATTTGCCCTAATTCTATCAAAATTTCAAGACATGCCAGATGAATCACCTTTAAAGCAAATATATCAAGATCGCCTTTACGCCATAAGGGCCGAAATTGATTTAAAATGCCTCAATGAGCAAAACAATACAAGAGAGTGCAATAAGTTGGATTTTGCCAAACGCCCCTATATCTATGAAACACGATGGGGAAAATATCGGGCTCAGCAGGAATGGACTCCATTTCGGCTAAAAACACGAGATCAAAGATAGCCATTTTCCTTTAGCCACTTATTATAAGTTGGGGCCGTGTAATAATCATAGCCTTCTTCCAGAAAATACTTCTTTTTAAGTATCAACTGGCCCTCACGACAGGTGACATTCGATTCGGACAAGCATTTCATATATTTGTTTAAATCAATAAAGAAGTGCTTTTTATTCAAAAAAACAAAAGCCTCTGTACATTGAGATATCCTTTCTCTTATATAAACAGAACTTCTACTTAAAGGTATTTCCGTGCGTGGCTCATAGTAATAATTATACCCATTATTGATAAGTGCCTCGACAATATCATAAGTACAATTGAATTGCTCAATTTTATCACTCGTTTTTATATCTTGCCGAATTGTATAATAAGGCAAGTCTGAAACATAGTAGAGTGTGTCGATTGAAAGAGAAAAGGCAATCTTCTCATTGCGATACTTCTCCCTCAACCACATTAAAAAGCTTGAGTAATTATCTGGCGAGACAAGAACACGGTTTGGAGTGGCCCAAAAATGGTAATAAAAATAAGCCTCAGAAATCACATAGTGCAGCGAAAAAATAAAAACGCAAATACTTGTGGCAATCAATGCGGCCCGCCGATAAACCCAAGTCCCCAATATCATCTCAAGTTGCAATGTAATCAAAATTGCCAAGGGCCCATACATAAATAGAAAATGCCTTTGATCCAGTAACGGGCTATAGGCAAACAACATCAAAAGATATGAGAATCCAAAAATAGAAAACAAAACGAGATATTTTTTTTGAAAGGAACGATTCTGCCACCAAGGAAAAATGAATACTAAAATGTATAATGGTGCATTCAAAAAGGTTTCCCACAAGCGTCTTACGAAAATACCCAGACTAAAAAAACGCTGCTGTGAAGTAATAAAGAAATACTTAAGTTCTTCTGACATCAACGAGTTTTTAAAAACACCAAGAAGGGCAGGATAAAGAGGATTTCCGACCTGTATCCATTTTACGGCAAACCAAGTCATTGGCAGCACTGAGACGGTGCAAGCTTTTATCCACCATAACCATCCCTGCTTCTTTTGTCCGAAAAATATTGCGGCCAACCAAACAGGAAAAAGAGACAAAACAACAGTAAATTTGGAAACGACGGCCAATGACAGAAAGAAAAAAGAAAGCCAGCTTCTTTTTTCTTTCAAAAGTAAAGTACTTATTCCCGTCAGCAACCATAACTGAATCCCCCAGTCATTTTTGGCAGAAAGGGCAGTCCAATGCCCATCTAAAACGAGAGTAAAGCATAATACACTAAATAGCCGGAAACTAAGTCGCTTAAAAAATAAGGAGCTCAATAAAAAGGCGACCCCCAAGCTTCCTACATAACCAATCCCCCAATGCATTTGCTGAGCAAACAACTGCGCCTCAACTAATCCATGTGCTCCATGAGTTGAAAACAAAGAAAAAGGGAAAATATAGAAAAACTCCCAAAAGCCACTAAGGTAAATGAGATTATAGTTTTCGATATATTGGATTGCGCCTAAATCATGCCATAGCTTGGGCGCAACCAGATGGTAGTACAATGAGTCCGTAACAAAATAATTTAGAAACCCAGCCGCGACAATGAATTTGTACAAAACGAAAAGTAGTAAAAGAAAAAGAATCACCTGCGCATCATTTTTTAGCTTATCCCTCTTTAGAAGATTTTCTGAAGTAAAATTCAAATAAGGAAAGAAAAAGAAAGGGAAAATAACAAATAGGTGAAACAAAAAATCAAATTTCCCCCCTACTCCTCCAGCAACTCCTAAAAAATAGGCAAAAAGAGATGCTGCAGCACTGCCATAGCCCAAATTGAGTAGCACATGCCTCTCTTTTGGATGAACAATATTTTGCAGAAGTTCACCCCAAGAAAAAATAGAAACGAAAAAAATACTAAAAAGAAAACTGACAGCAAGAACTCTGCCCCAAGAAAAATCATCCAAAATATATAAGGATGTCCCAAGCATCCAAAAACAAATAAAATACAAAAGTAAAAATACAATTGCGATAATTTTTTTACACTGAACGGGATTCCTCATAATTCACCTGTGCAGATTCGTGATACTCATCACCCTCATTAACATTCCAAAGATTAATCTGCTTTTCACTCAAGATATTTTCTGCGGCCAATATCCCCATTAAAATGCTGTGATCTTGGTTATTATATTTGAAACAACCATTTCGGCCAATCAACTGTAAATTAGATATTCGATGAGAAAAGGCAATCAAGTCCGATAATGGTTGGCGATATCCCTTTTTATAAATGGGATAAGATTTCTCAATACGCACAACTAAATTATCTTCAATTTTATCTACTGAGAATAGTCCAAGATGAGAAGCATCTTGCTTTGCCATTTCAATATAATAAGAATCACTCTCATTCCACTCTTTATCTTGCGAATTACACCAATATTCAAATACCAAAGTTGAAAATCCATCACCAACTCTCGAAACCCAGTTCTCGAAATTAGTAATGCGACCAGCATGGATTTCGGGCACATGAACATAGATCCACTGATCTGCAAAAATAGATTTCTGAGCAATTTTAAGATAAACCAAGACTGTATTGCGATAAGAAAGTTGCTGAATACTGTTTGCTAATTTCTCATCTGTAATATTAAAAAGTTTAAATAGATCTGTTATCGGAATAGACGAAATAAGTTCGTCACATTGGATAAGCTGCCCATTGGAAAGAGAAATACTTTTGATAACTTGCCCCTCTATCTCAATTTGACAAGGGACGGTATCAAAAACAAATGTTCCTCCGCGTGCAACAATTTCACTTTTCATATTATCATAAACTTGCCCAGCTCCTTTTTCGGGATAGACAAATTGATCAACAAGCGTTTTATGCTTTTTCCGGTTTAAGCCCCCTCCCAAAAGATCTTTAAGAATTTCAAGCATCGTTAGCTTTTTAATCCTTTGAGCAGCAAAATCAAGATCTATAGTGCTACAAGGAAGCCCCCATAGCTTTTCACTATATGACTTGAAAAAAATATTAAACAAGCGCCGGCCAAATTTAGAAACAACCCACTCTTCAAAGGACTGAATGGTGCGAAGAGGAAAAATCCTGACTTTTACATAGGAAAAAAAAATAGCTATTGACTCAAAAAATCCCAATTGAGCTAAAACATTTAAAAGCTTTAAGGGATAATAAAAAAATTTGTCTTTATAAAAAATGCGTGTGAGGCGGTTGACCAACACATAATGACCCTTTAAACGATCACTCCACCACTTATTCACCCTAGAGTCTGGACTAAAAAAACGATGGGGACCTAAATCGACTTTCTTACCCCAAAGATCGAAGCTTTTAGATAAGCCACCAACTGCGGACTCTTTTTCCACGACAATGACTGAGCAATTATCAGATTGAAGTAAAGATAGTGCTGCAGAAAGTCCCGCTGGCCCAGCCCCTAAAACAACAATTTTTTTCTTCGACAAAATGGTACACCTTGACTATTGGATGAAGTTATTAAATAGGACAAAAATTTGTACCATACTTTGAACAACAAAAAAGCCCCATCTTTAAAGATGGGGCTCATTTAGACAAAAGATTTCATAAAATGAATTAGTATCCTTTACAGACAATTCTCAAATCTTTGTTATTGTTGATAACGAAGAAGCTCATATTGGCAGTTGGGTTACTACAAGAAGTTGTAGAAAATTGGCCAGTTGTTCCGTCATAATTCACACCATCATTAGTCGCAGCTGTAATATGTTTGCCTTCAACAGGACCTTGTGCTCCAGCAACATAATAAGTTCCATTTCCCGCGACAGCCAATTTTGCATTTCCCATTTTTGTCACAGTTTTCATACTTGCTGAACCAACAATTTTGTTCGCCCCATAAGCATAGTTGGTGTTACCACAACTTGCTCCATTTGCTGCAGCATTAGCATTTGTCGCAGATGATGCAGAAGCAAAGCCAACCGCAAAATATCTTTGAGCAGCTTCTCCGGATGGATTGTACCCCATATCCCCAAGACAAGAACCGTAAGAGTCATAGTCCATGAAGAACGAACCTTCAGCAGTATAGAGTGCTGACAGTTGTAGCTTCGCCTCCGAAGTCTTTGTTTTAGCCTGATACTGCTGAAAATTTGGAATAGCAACAGCAGCTAGCAAACCAATAATAGCAACCACAACCATTAACTCAACAAGGGTAAAGCCCTTAGAATTTCTCAATGCTTTGATCATACATACCTCCTCAAAAGCAATTTTATTTCTTATTTTCCTTTTTATCGTCTTCCCCACGTCGCTCGATAGAACCTCCATTTAAGTTCCAATTTGCAAGCTCCGTCGCTAAATCTCTAATACCAGAAATAGACATGATCTCTTTGACCATTGCCTCTATTCCTTGGGCAGTAAACTCAGCTCCTCCTTCTTTAAGTAGAACACCATACATACTAACCTTACTTCCCATGCAAGAAAACTGTACTTTTGTTAAATCTACGCGGCTGCGCTGTAAAACCGTTCTTACATTTTTGTTCAGCTCAAACCGGGAGGTTTCTTGCTTTTTCATATTCATCCTTAAATCAATAAATACTGGTCAATTGTACAACAAAACATAGAGCCTTCAAGTAAATTTTATATAAGTTCCCTTAAATTCTAAACAATTAGATGCTATGCTCCGCCCGCACTCATAAAAATAGGCAGATACATCGCAATCAAAATCAAACCAACGACCCCCCCCAGACCAACCAAAATCAAAGGCTCAATCATTTTGGTCATCGTCGAAATAAGCTCCTCTAGCTCTCTTTCAAAGATATCAGCTACTTTGAGTAGCATTTGGTCCATATTACCGGTAGATTCACCAACCTGAATCATTTGCGCAACCATCTCGGGAAAATATGTAATTCTCTTAAGTGGCTGTACGAAAGTTTTACCATTTTCGATCTCTTTTCTAATCATTTCAATATCTCGCACCATTACGTCATTACTTAATGTTTCGCGACAAACGGCAAGAGAATCTAACAGGGGAACACCAGAACCCAACATTGTGGCCAAAGTTCGACAAAAAGAGGCCAAGTTTCCCTTAATAACGATGCCTCCAAATATGGGCGTTTTCATCAAATATTTATCAAAAATTAACTTGCCACGTGGAGTCTGTGCCCACTTCTTAAATAAGAAAAAACCGACTATGCCGGCACCTAAGCAATACAATCCATAACGTTGCAAAAATTCAGAGGTATCAATAACAAATTGCGTCACGGCGGGAATCTCTTGGTTTGACTGTGTCAACATATCCACAAATTTAGGAACCACAAATGTTAAAAGACCAGCAACCACGGCAACACCCACGCAAACCACGATAATAGGATAGGTCATCGCTCCTTTAATCTGGGACTTGATTTTCTCTTGTTTATCCATAAATTCGACGAGCTTCATAAGAATCTCATCAAGAATACCTCCAGCTTCACCAGCCTTAACCAAGTTGCAATACAGATTGTCAAAACCGGGAGCCCCTCGCAGGGCTTCAAATAAAGCCTTCCCGCCAGCAACATCCGAAATAATCTTTTTTAAAATTTTTTTAAAAAATGGATTCTTCTCTTGCTTAGCAAAAATCTCCATACTTTGCAAAATAGGAACCCCAGCATTAATCATCGTAGAAAGCTGACGTGTAAAATTGCTCAATTCTTTTTTAGAAAAAGCAGAACTAATCCCAAGGCTGATCATCAATTCATTGAGGTCGAGATCACCAATTCCCGGAGGTTTAACACGAAGTGGTCTAATCCCTTGTGAACGCAAACTTTTGCGCACAGTACGAGCGTTCTCAGCATCCATAACTCCGGATACTTTTTTATTACTCTTATTGATGCCTTCCCATCGCCAATTGCCCATCAAATTAACCTAATTAATCCACTTTAAGGCCTAATATTTTGGCCATTTCTTCGGGATTGTTGCTATAACTCATTGCAGTTGCTTCGCTAATCAATTTCAGATCCAAACTTTTTTTGAGGTGTTGATTCATCGTTATCATACCCGTTTTTTCTTGCCCAATCTGCATTGAAGAATAAATTTGATGAATCTTATCTTCACGAATCAAGTTGCGAATCGCGGCCGTGGGACGCAAAATTTCCAAGGCTAAGCAACGCCCCCCTCCCTCTTTAGGAGGAAGCTGCTGCGCGACAACTCCTTGCAAAACGAAAGACAGCAAAGTTCTAATCTGCCCCTGGCGATCTGCAGGAAACACGTTGATAATACGGTTAATTGTCTGCACTGTGGAGTTGGTGTGAAGCGTTCCAAATACCAAGTGACCAGTTTCTGCAATGGTCAAAGCTGCCTCAATCGTTTCCACATCACGAAGCTCCCCCACCAACACAATATCTGGATCTTGACGCAAAAGACTTTTAAGCCCATTGGCAAATGCAAGAGTATCTGTTCCCACTTCACGCTGATTAACAACACAAGCCTTATGCTCATGCACGAATTCGATTGGATCTTCCAGCGTAATAATATGACCGGCTTCATTCTTATTTAGTTCATTAATAAGTGCCGCAAGTGAAGTTGATTTACCTGAACCTGTTGGTCCCGTAACCAAAACCAAACCATTACTCACATCGACCATTTCCAATAACACTTTGGGCAATTTCAATGCTTCAAAGTCAGGAATTTGAGTCGGAATCTGTCTGAAGACCGCAGCAACATGACCACGTTGATAAAAAATATTTGCACGAAAGCGGGCCAAGCCTTTGATGCCAAAAGAAAAGTCCAATTCCAAATTCTTTTCAAACTCAGCCTGTTGATCCTCTGTCAAAATCTGATAAACCAAACGACGGGTATCATCATGAGAAAGATTATTAAGCTTCACTCGCCGAATTTCCCCATGTACTCTCATCGCCGGAGGCGTTCCTACAGTTAAGTGCAAGTCCGAAGCCCCACTTTCCACCATCACTTTAAAAAGCTGTTGGATTTTGACATCTCCAATACCTGCCGTTGCTAATGTCTTGGTTTGAGTAACATCTCCACTCATAAAAATTTCCTTCGTTTATTTAGCTACATCATCAGAACCAGAATTTGATAAAGCCTGTTCCAAAGTCGTTTGCCCTTGGGCAACTTTGGTTAAAGCACTCATGCGCAAGGTTTTCATTCCTTCTTTAATGGCCATCATTTTTATTTCATCAGAAGAAGCATGTCGCAAAACCAACTCTCGCAAACGAGGCGTCATGGCCAAAACCTCATAAATAGCAACCCTGCCTTTATAACCTGAACCGCCACAAGCATCACATCCCTTGCCCTGATAGGTCTTCATTTTTTCCGCAGAGGCTGGTGAAACTCCTGCTGCCACCAATTGCTCTTTTGGTATTTTTACTTCCTCTTTGCAATTTGGACATATTCGACGCGCCAACCGTTGTGCCACAATACAGTTAAGTGCGGCGGTAACCAAAAAAGGCTCAATTCCCATATTCAAAAGACGTGTCACCGTTGCTGATGCATCATTGGTGTGCAAAGTAGAAAGCACCATGTGGCCAGTAAGTGCCGCCTCAACACCAATCTCCCCTGTTTCAAAATCTCGAATCTCACCAATCAAAACAATATCTGGATCTTGACGAAGAAATGCCTTCAAAGCACTGGCAAAAGTTAACCCCACTTCTTTTTTTACGTTTACCTGATTAACGCCTTCTAGATTAAATTCCACAGGATCTTCTGCTGTCGAAATATTCACATCAACACAATTAAGTTCAGCAATCGCTGAATACAACGTTGTTGTTTTACCTGATCCAGTAGGCCCGGTAACGAGAACCATCCCAAAAGGACGATGAATTGCCTCTTGGAAGACTTCAATTTGCTTTTTTTCAAAACCAAGTTTAGTCATATCCAATTGTAGGTTCGATGAATCCAAAAGACGCAGCACAATTTTTTCACCAAAAAGAGTCGGCAAAGACGAAACACGGTAGTCAATAGGACGACCAGCAACCATCAACTTGATACGTCCATCCTGCGGAACCCTCTTCTCTGAAATATCCATTTTGGCCATAATTTTCATACGCGAAATAAGCGGCAACATCATGGAACGAGGAGGATCAAAAGCCTCTCGCAATTCTCCATCCAGACGAAAACGAACACGAAACTTTTTTTCATAAGGCTCAATGTGAATATCAGAAACCTTCTTTAAATAAGCTTCAGCAAGAATACGATTCACCATCGTTATAACATCTTGTCCAATATCTTGCTCGTCTATTTTTTCATCTTGTAATTTACTTTCATCCACCTCTTTAATTGTAGATAAAATCTCATCAACACTTTGTCGAACCTCTTCAAAAAGTTTTTTCCAAGCAGAAATTGTCGTTAGAATAATTTCAACTTGGCTGCGTATGAGAGTAGAAACTTCTTTTTCCTTCTCCAATATAGTCGGATCAAAAGTTGCCAAAACAATTTTCCCCTCTCTCTTTTGAATAGGAAAAATGCGATAGCGAATAACGTTAGTTTTCTTAATCAAATTTTGAACATTTTCTGGAACAGAAGCATTTGAAAGGTCAATAAAAGGAATTTTATATTTTTGAGCTGCCGCTTGTGCAAATTTTTTATCATCAAAATTTTCAAATCCCAGCAATGAAAATTCTGTGATTTCATCTTCCTTCTTATTATTAAGAAGTGGTCGGATGAGCTTAACTGTCGCCATCCCCAAATTTGTTACCAATTCGGCAAATTCTTTCCTAATCATCTAAGTACCTAAATAGTTTTCCACTTATTTATTGTAATATAGTCCTTAAATAATGGTAGAAATTGTTATAACGGAAAAAATTACGCCCTACAGAGGAAGAATGAGTAGGCAAACTCAGCTTGCGATTTCAAAAGTTCTTCCCCGTCTACATATGAGACAGGACTTTTCAATACCCGATTTTTTTGTTCGGGCATTGC
>QKCN01000112.1 GCA_003245675.1 Bacteriovoracaceae bacterium
GAGCTTCTCATTCTTTCGGCCAATTATGATAATTTTGGTTATGATTGGGACAGCAATCAGGCTCTAGATGATGATAAGGCAAAGTTGCCTGGGGCCGATGATAATGGCTCAGGTGTTGCAATGTTATTGGAAATGGTTCGTTTTTTTCATAATTTCAGTGAAACAAAGAAAACCATTCGCATTGTCTTTTTTGATTTTCAGGAAATTGGTTTTTTAGGTGCTCTTCATTTTGCACATGAGCTTTTGAAAGAAAGAAATGCCAATCCCAAATTGAAAGTTTTGGGCCAGATCAATCTTTTGATGTTGGGATATGACTCTAAAACTCAAGATAAAACTCAAAAAATCGGAAATTTTAAGGTCTATTATCGTGCTCCTAAAAATCCTGGATATGATGTCGACCATAGCTTGGCCAATCACTATTTGGATTTTGGCAACAAGTTTACGACGGCCGTAAATTGCTCCGCTTTGGCCAATGATTTTTCTTATGGAGATGCAAGCCGTTTTTGGGATTTTGATTTTGGGACCATAACTTTCTCTCAGGATTGGGAGAATGATTTCAATAGTCGTGGAAACCATAGCTCTGGGGATTTCACTGAAACCTTGAATTTTTCGACAATGAGTGGCATTTTAACCTATTTGACGGGAGTTACCGGAATGCTGGTCTTTGACATTCAAAAATAGTCAAAGTAAATTCGGGCCATGAAAAAACAAGAAAAATCAGAACAAACAGTTGTTGTTGGTATGTCGGGAGGAGTTGATTCCTCTTTAGCGGCACTTCTTCTTAAAGAAGAAGGGTATCGGGTTGTCGGTCTTTTCATGCGCAATTGGGAAGAGACGGATGAAGATGGACAATGTTCAGCCGAAGACGACTATGCCGATGTGGTCGAGGTTTGCGAGCAAATTGATATTCCCTACTATACGGTAGATTTTGTAAAGGAGTATCGGGCAAATGTTTTTTCTGAGTTTATTGCAGACATTGAAAAGGGGCTGACACCTAACCCTGATATTCTTTGTAATAGTGAGATAAAATTCAAGGTCTTTTATGAAGAGGCTTTGCGCTTGGGCGCTGATTTTGTGGCAACAGGACATTACTGTCGTGTTGGGGAAAACAACGGTCAATTTCAGTTACTTAAGGGGATTGATCCCAATAAAGATCAAAGTTATTTTTTGCATGCCATTAATGGAGAAGTGCTTAATAGAGTTCTTTTTCCAGTGGGAGAACTTGAGAAAACCAAAGTTCGAGAATTGGCCCAAAAGCACAATCTCTTTACCAAAAACAAGAAAGACAGCACCGGGATTTGTTTTATTGGAGAACGTCATTTTCAAAAGTTCTTATCGCAGTATATTGCAATTAAGCCTGGAAAATTTAAGACTTTAGATGGAAAGATTGTGGGCAAACATCAGGGAATTGCCTTCTATACTATTGGTCAGCGCAAAGGTTTGGGCATTGGCGGAGTCAAAGAAGATTGCGGAGAGGGACCTTGGTTTGTTTTGGATAAAGATATTCAAAGCAATGAGCTCATCGTTGGCAGAGGGGAGATGCATCCGGCCCTTTATCGCGATGAACTTTGGACTACTGATTTGAGCTTTATCCAAAAAGATCAGCTAGAGGACATCAAATTTCCTTTTAAATGCAAGGCTAAGATCCGTTATCGCCAATCCGATCAGGACTGTGTCATTGAGGGGATGGATGAAAAAGGTTTGCGTGTTTCTTTTCCCGTTCCTCAGCGCGCTATAACTCTAGGGCAATATATTGTCTTTTATTTGGGAGATATTTGCTTAGGTGGAGGGGTTATTTCTTCGATGGGACAAAATTATTGGGAGTTGGGAAAATCACTTCCAATATCGCTCGTCGTTTAAATCTACTTCATCTGAATTTTTCTTTTTGTTTTTTTCTTTGAATGAAAGACACTTACTTCCCGAATTGCGACTGACGACCAATGAGGGAAGGTCACGAGATTTAAAACCATATTTGCGGCAACCGCGAGGAGCTGCCTGCTCCCAGGTCACATAATAGTATTCACAATTAAAACAGTTTATGCGTTTGTCTTCGCTCATACTCTTATTCTAATTCAGTGGAAAAAGTTTTTACAGTAGTTATTTTTGATACAATTGGGAGTAGGGCTCTTCGTTGTAAGTTGCTGAAATAACATTGGAATATGCTTGATATGCTTTTCTTTTTTTTGGCATGAGTTCTGCATTAGTAAAAGGCAGACTAGAGATATCTTTGAAGATATTTCGCAATGGTTTTTTATTTAGGAGACTGAAAATGGAGAACTTATTGGAAGTTGATTTTTCCATGGGTAAGAAGGAAAAGATGCATGAGTCGTTTCCAGATGACATTATTGCAGAATTTCTCGATGGCTGCGAATTGACGGCCGACTATGCGACGAGCTCTGTTGCTTATGCTCAGGAGGATTATGGTGTTGAAGAACTCAAACCGACTGCTGCGGAAATGATGGATGCTTTGCTGAGGGATCTTGAGCAAATGGAAAGAAGAAAAAGGCAATTGAACTTCTATTTAAACGAAGTTAGCGATACCGTGGAAGTTTTGCGCTAAAATGGACTTGATTTTATTCGTTAATACGAGTAAATATATGTCCTACCCATATTGGGCCCAGGTGGTGGAATTGGTAGACACACCATCTTGAGGGGGTGGCGCTGCGAGGCATGCTGGTTCAAGTCCAGTCCTGGGCACCATAAAAAAAGAAGACTTTCGGGTCTTCTTTTTTTTTGTCCGGAGAGCAGAACTGTATATTAGGTACGTGGACACTTTTGCTAAACGTTGCGTTAGATGCAATGATTAGCAAAAGTATTCACATACCTTACAGGGATTAGAAATGCTCATTTTGGTTACAGGGGGAAGTTGCTCAGGGAAATCAACTTTTGCAGAGACATTGAAAGAGATGATCTTACGGAAAGGGCATTCTTGCCAAGTAATATCGACAGATTATTTCTATAAAGATATTCAAGCGGAATGCCTACTCCGTGAGCATAATTTTGATTCCCCTGATGAAATTGACCAAGAATTACTCGATACATTCTGCAAGACTGCAGGAACAGAAGATTTTTCATTTATTGCATTTGAGTATAGTACTCATCGGCGTTCGCATCTTCTTACTATTCCTATTTCAGAAATAATTATTTTGGAAGGAATTTTTGCTTTGGCCTTCGAACGAGTTAGGACACTTGCTGATTTCACCATTTATATTGAGTGTGATGATGATGTTCGTTATTTTCGTCGGAAACAACGCTATGAAGAAGAACTGGGGCATTCTAGAGAAATGGTGGATTATAAATATTTTGAACAAGCTGAGCCATGGTTTCGAAAAGAAATACTTCCTTGGCGAGGAAACACAGATCTTTTGATATCTGGTGAGAATCATTTCAAAAATAATTGGAATGAAATATTAAAAAGAATTTTAATATCGCGATAGTAAATTTTGCTCAGAGAAGCTGCTTCACTGAGCAAAGTCCTCAAGGATTATAATCCTTCGTCAGTTCCAACAATAATAACGATAATATATATCAATCGGTTCTTTGCTTCCCTTATGGCAGAAGTATTGCCTTTTTTGGACATGGCCGTCACACTGTTTAGATGTCCTAAACAAGTGAGGGTTTATGAAATTCATCTTTTTTTTATGGCTGGCTTTCTATTTTGTACCAATTTCCGGTGCGAAAGAATTTAAGGGCAATATGCCCGCAACAATGCTCGAAAGAGAGATTGTTGCAGAAAATTCCGCTAACATTCTTAAACTTCTTCAGGCTGGGGCCCATGTTAATGCCAAGGATAAGCGTGGCTTTAATGCCATTTTGTTTGCGACGATCCGTCAGCAGGAAGAGATAATTAAACTTTTGCATCAGCAAGGGGGAGACCTTGCTGATGCAGATAATCAGCTGGGTATGAATTGTCTGCACTATGCGATAAAAATTAAAAATTTGAAGTTGGTGCAAGTCATTTTAAATCTTGATCCTTCTCTCGTTGAGGTCGAGACCCCGAAGGGGGTTTCCCCTTTGGTTCAGTCCGTGATGCTCAAAGAGCTTCCCATTATCAAAGAACTCATTGGGCGAGGTGCGAATTTAAATAAGCCAGCCCCTTATGGGATGTATCCTTTGAGCTGGGCGTTGATGAATAAGAGTGATGATCTGTTTAATTTTTTATTAGAAAAAGGGGCCGATATTACTAGAATTATCAATCGCCCTTTTTTGGCATTTTTGAAAAAGAAAAATGTATTAAAAGAGGCATTAGCTAAGATAAATGAAGTTCTTGCCAAAATGGATTTAAGCAAAAGTGAGAATACGACGCCCGGTTTTAAGGTGAAAATGGTGTTGAAATCGAAATTGGCAAAGCTTCCTTTGCTAATGCAGGCTATTGTAAAAGGAGATTTTGATACCTTTGCTGCGTCGTTGGGGAATTCTAGTTGCTATGATCTTGTGTACGAAAATTATGATTTATTTACTGTTGCGATCATTATGGGGCAGGATAAGTTCGCAAAACTCTGTTTAGAAAAGTCCAAAGCGAAATTAATTGAATTAAATAAAGATAAAGAATATTTGCATGCTTCTTTGCTTCCCAACGATAATGAAATGACTTTGGAGATGATCAATGCGGGCTTTGATCTCAATGCAATAAATAGCAAAGGCATGTCTCTATTCCAGTCCGCAATTGCGCTGCAACGCTTTCGTCTCGTCGAGAAGCTTCTTGATCTCAAGGGGCTTGATTTGAATAAGTCAGTGGGGATGCAAGACACTTCCATTCTCATTGCGGCTCATTCGACCAAAAGTTATCACCTTCTCCGGCAGCTTTTGGAAAAAGGGGTGAATCCAAACGTTTGCAATAAGCAAGGGATTTCCCCTCTTATGGTTGCCAAGCTAAAGAAAGATTCTG
>QKCN01000058.1 GCA_003245675.1 Bacteriovoracaceae bacterium
AGTCATCTATTCTAAATTCACATAAAATGAGATACATAGCCCCTATGCTATTCAAGAAAAATATCTTTGAAAATTTTCTCAGCCAGCCCAAAGACGTTGAGGAACAAGAAGTCTTTTTTGTTCTGACTCTCATTGTTGGTATCCTTTGCGGCTTGATTGCTGTCTTAGTGCAAAAGTTGGTAGACGTTCTGACCCACTTTTTTCAAACGCACCAAGCATTTAGCTGGTGGTCCCTTGCATGGGGCGGAGCAGCGATTTTGGTCTCGGGATTCATTACAACTCGCATTTGTAGCTTTACTTCAGGCTCAGGAATTCCCAATCTTAAACTCGCTCTGGTTGCACGCAACGGACGTGTTTCATTCAAAGAAGCATTTTTTAAACTGATTACCTCCATTTTAACGCTTAGCTCCGGAATGAGTTTGGGAAAAGAAGGGCCTATTGCCACAACCATGGGAGGATTCGGCTCCTATTTGGGTGATCGATTTGGCCTCCCTCCTTCCAAGATAAAAGTTCTACTCGCAGTTGGAGCAGCTGGCGGAATTTCCGCAGCGTTCAATACTCCGATTGCTGGCGTGATTTTCGCGCTAGAAGAAATCGTTGGCGACTTGAGTGCACGACGTCTCGGCGCAATTGTCATTTCCTCGGTGACTGCTTCCATCACGGCCTCTATGTTCCTAGGCAATCACCCAACCTTCAGCGAACTTCACTATCACCTCCTTGATAAACGTGAGCTCATCTTCTATTTAGTCATCGGCATATTGGCTTCGGCCCTTGGACCTCTTTGGATGCACTCGGTAGTGCGCCTAAAAAAACTCAACAACAAAATTTTTAAGGGGCACCGTCTCTCCATTATCATCATTTCTTTTCTAATTATTGCTATCCTCTCACGCTTTATTCCAGAGATTTTAGGAAGTGGTCACCATACCATCGATAAAATGCTACTTTCCCATATCTTGGATTGGAAAATTCTCTTCTTGCTCTTTGCGATGAAATTTATTGCGACCACAATTAGCTATAGTTCTGGCTTAAGTGGCGGACTTTTCATGCCCACGCTATTCATTGGTGCTGCACTGGGAGGCTTTGTCGGCGCATTGGCCAAAAACTTTTTCCCCGAAATTACAGCGGGTGTGGGACCCTATGCCATCGTGGGGATGGGAGCTTTTTTTATTGCAGTGATTCGGGCCCCTTTTACTTCCATGATTATGATTTTTGAAATGACTCATAATTATAATATTATTTTGCCCTTGATGACGGCCAATATTACCGCCTACGCCCTTTCATCACTCTGGCAGAAACACTCCATCTATGAAGAAATATCTGAGGCTGACGGCGTCCATCTTCCTCACAAAGAAGAAGACCAAGAAGTTCTTGAAACTCTGACCGTCAGTGAAACGATGACTCATGAAGTTCTAAGCTTAAATGCCTTGCTCACAGTAGGGGAATCCTTTGAACTCACCAAAAACATGCCTGCGGCCGGGTATCCAGTAGTTCAAAGTGGAAAGTTGTTTGGAATTATTTCCCGAAAGGACATCCGCTTTTTACTTAAAAATAAAGAAGAAAATGAACACAAGAAATTGGCAGAAGTCTGCAAGCGTCAAGTTTTTACTATTTATGCAGATCAGTCACTGATGCTAGCACTTCACCGCCTCTACAAATACAAAATCTCTCGCCTGCCTGTGGTTAGCCGCATTGAAGACAAAAAGATCATTGGCATTATTACGGCCAAAGACATTGTGGGGCGCTTCGGGCATCGTCTGCTCGATGAAGAAGACATCATCGCAAAAGAGAATTCATAATGGATACGAAAAAAGAAATTCGCATTTTAAAGCGCCGAAAAAACGGAAATTCAGCAGCAAACTTAAAATGGAATAGTCCAACGATGCTGTTTATTCACTTTGTTGTATTTGGTTCACTATGGGCGATGCACAAAGAGATAGAAGATCTTTTTGATATTATCCTATTTTTACTCCCTCCAATCATCGTCTACGGAGTGATATTCCTACAAAAAAAATATGCAGAAATTGAAAAAGCCAAAGTCTACCCAGATAGATTACTCCTGAAAAAAAACAATAAAAACATGACCATTGAATATAAAGATATTGAAAGCGTTCAACGGCTCAAAGGTCCAATTACGGGCTTCAAGGTTACGACCAAGAAGAAGCAAAGCTTTTATTTTACAATATACTTAGAACGCATCGATTATATTTTCGAAGCAATCTACAAATTCTCTCCAGACCTTATCCCCACTGAAGACTACAAAGCCTTAAAAGGGAAGTTTGTATCATCGGATCATATTCAAGCAATAGTCGATAAACCATCATGGTGGAAAATACCTCTTTATCAAGTCATTGCCTTGAATGCCATTATTATTCCTCTTGCCTTTTCAATATTGTTACTGATAAAACAAAAAGATTTCCTGATCATTCGCTCTTCTTTTTCTTTTCTCTTTGATAATTTTTATGTGCTTTCTTTAAAAATATTGCCGTTACTTTTACCAATGATCGTCATCTATCAAAAGCTCATTAAAACGAGGAGTTTAAAGAACACAAAGGAAAAAGATAATAAAAAAAGAGATTTTGCATTTGAAAAGAAAGTACTTCTTCAAACAAGTATCCCTGTCACGATTATAAATATATTTATGCAACTAATGATGTATTCATATAATATTAATCTAGTTTCACACATCTTATTTGAAGATGATTTTTCCCGGTTTAATATTTTAGGGAAACAAAAGCTTTGGATAGATAAGAGATATCAAGTTAATTCAAAAAAATTCCCTCTAACAACAGACGATATTGTTGCTTATGAATCACCCGATCTGGAAATTACTCTTGTAAAAATCGTAGGACTACCAGGAGAAACCGGAAAACAGATAATTCCCCAAGGAAATGTGCTAGTAATTTTTTCATCTCAAAAAGACGAGGATGAAGCAAAATTAATTCCACTACAACAGATCATCGGAAAATTCTCTGAACAACCTCCCATACTAGGAGAAAACCTAGAATACTTTTTTCTTTTTGGATAAATATCAATCCCAACAAAAAGAGAAAACTTCCAAATCCTTTCCCCCAATCTCTTCGATTGAAGTAGAAAGAACTTTTCCGCCTTGTTTTTTATAGAATTCGACGGAACGATTTTCACTCAGAACACGCACGCCAAAACTTTTGAAGTTATATTTAGGAAGAAAATGAAACCGAAAGGCATCAAATAAAAGGCGCCCTAAACCTCGTCCTTGGAATAAGGGATCGACATAAATGGCATATATTTCAGCATCATAAGGAAGTTCACTAAAGCGATTAGGTCCAGCCTCAATAAAACCGGCAATCTGATCATCAAATTCCGCAACCCAAACCGATTTATCAAAATGCTCGATGGACTCTTCAATAAACTGACGAGACTCTCCGGAACAATAAAAGGATCTCACCTCTTCCAAATAAGAATCGGGGACGATTCCTTTATAGGTCACTTGCCAAGTATTACAATGAACGCGTGCTATTTCATCAGCATCTTTTTTTTCTGCTAAACGAATGTTGATAAGTACCTCATTTGAGCTCATACCAATTTTTTCCCGTGTTCATATCGACTTTTAGAGGCACGGACAATTGCGCAGCCCCTTCCATTTTTTCACGCACGAGAACCTGCACTTGCTCTAATTCATTTTCTTCAACTTCCAAAATCAGTTCATCGTGTACCTGTAACAATATTTTGGACCGGAGCTCTTTTTCTTGCAAGGCACAGGCAATATCCACCATTGCACGTTTTATTATATCGGCGGCCGTTCCCTGAATCGGAGAATTGATACTCATTCGCTCCGCAAAAGCCTTAATATTGCGGTTTTGAGCGTGGATATCAGCGATCTTGCGCTTTCGCCCCCAAAGAGTTTGGGCATATCCCGTACGTTCGCAATCTTCACGTAAAGAATCTAGGAACGCTTTTACTTGTCCAAATTTTTCAAAATACTGTTCGATATATTTTTTGGCATCAGCACGGGAGATATGCAAACTGCCAGCCAGACCAAAAGAAGATTGGCCATAGATCAAACCAAAATTAATGGTCTTTGCCTGCGCACGCTGCTCGCGTGATACTTTATCCAGAGGAACGCCAAAAACTTCTGCCGCAGTTTGTGCGTGGACGTCTTCATCGTGCACAAAGGCGCTTACCATTGTGGCATCCAAACAAAAGTGGGCCAAAATCCGCAACTCAATTTGAGAATAGTCCGCCGATAACAAAGTCTTTCCTTCTTGCGCAACAAAAGCACGTCGTATCATACGGCCCTGCTCACTCTTGACTGGAATATTCTGCAAGTTCGGTGTATCCGAAGAAAGACGCCCTGTTGCTGCAACATCTTGATGAAAAGAAGTATGCAATCTTCCCGTATCAGTTCGCACTAACTGAGGCAAAACATTGATATAAGTTGACTGCAATTTTTCCAGCTCGCGATAGCGCAAAATAAGAGAGCAAATGTGGCTGTCATAGCTCAAGGCCAACTCCTCTAGCACTTCGGCATTCGTAGAAGGTCCAGACTTATTTTTCTTTAAAACAGGAAGCTCAAGCACTTCAAAAAGAAGATGGGCAACTTGCTTGGGAGAACGCAAATTAATAGATTCTCCCACCTCTTTGGAAATAGCCTCTTCAATGTTAGCAAGCTCATCGCCAACAACATTGGCCAGTGAATTTAAAGAAGGAGCATCAAAGCAAATGCCATTACGCTCCATCTCTTCGATTACGCGCAAGGCTGGCATATCCAATTCATAGAAAATCTTGTCGACCTCTAATCCCACCAATTCTTCTTCCATTCTCTTCCAGATTTTTTGCATTAAATCCGCTTGCACGGCCCCCTCTTCGCCTTCACAGATTTCAAATCCATAACGAGGTCCAATAAATGCTAAATCGTGTTTGGCAGCAGGATCAATGCAAAAACTCCCTTGCTTCATATCTGCAATTGAAGCCTCAAGCGCCAAATGGTGCAATGATAGAAAACGCAAAAATAGCTTTAAATCAAAACCAATTATTTTTTTATGATTCTGAATCAATTTTCTTAATAAGTGGAGTTGCTGTTCCGATTCCAAAAGAGAATATTGAATCTGAAAAACTCGTCCCGCCGTTGCCAGCCCTAAAGCAGAAAGTTGTGGTTTCAAAGGATCTGCTTCTAACCACACGGGGTGAATATAAAATAGTGTCTCAACATTGAGCAGAGAAATAACCGGTCCTAAATTCTCAGAATCAATTAACTCCGCTTGCATATGAGGAACAACCACAGCGGTTTCGACTTCTTCGACTTTGGCATCGACATAGTCGAGCTCTTTCAACTTGCTCACCGTCGACTTAAATCCCAAACGAGTGAAGAAATCATAGAGCTCTTGCGCCGGACGAAAAACAAAAGCGAGCTCAGATGCGCTTTGCGGAATTTTAACGTCAGTGCAAATAGTAATAAGTTTCTTTGACAAAAGACCCATCTCACCAAATTCCACGAGCGCATTGTGCTGACGCTTTGCCAAGACTTCATCTTTATGCTCTAAAATATTTTCTAAACTTCCATACTTTTCAATGAGATTGATGGCCCCCTTTGGCCCCAGCCCCTTAATGCCTGGCACATTATCTGAGCTATCTCCTACAATAGAAAGATAATCTACAATTTTTTCAGGGAAAACCCCCATCTTCTCTTTAACGGCCGCTGGGTCGTAGAGTTTGTCTTTCATGGTATCCAAGAGAAAAACTTTTTCTCCATCCACAAATTGCATAAGGTCTTTATCGCCCGTCACAATATGAATTTCATCAAATTCATCGCGATACTGGACAATAGCACTGCCGATAAGGTCATCAGCTTCAAAACCTTTTTCCATGTATTCTGGCATTTTCATCTTGGTGAGTAATTCTTCAATCAAAGGAAATTGAGGAATGAGTTCTTCAGGAGTTTCCCCTCGATTGGCCTTGTATTCGGGATAAATTTCGGAACGAAAAGTTCCTCGTCCAGCATCGCGCGTCACCAAGACATGGGTGGGGCGATGTTCACTAAGCAATTTAAGCAACATAGAAAAAACGCCGTGAACCGCATTAACAGGAGTTCCATCGGGCGCAGAAAGTGGACGAATGGCATAAAAAGCTCTAAAGATAAAGCTACTGATATCAACTAACGCTAATTTTTTTTTCAAGACTAACCCTTTTCTGAGCGGATACACACCGAGCTGTTATTTTCAAACCAGCTCATCTTACTCTTTTGTGCATTGATTCGGCCATAGTTGAGTGGCACAACCGTCGTATCGGCCATCACATCACCCAGGCGGTGTCCTGAATCGAGTCTTACTAATAAATACAATTCAATCAAAGTAAGTACTAATCCAAAAAGAGCTGAAAAAATCCATCCCCATAAAGGGATAATGAGAAAAAAGAGAGGGACGAGAAAAGGAAGGTTACGAATAAAAGATTGCTTTGCGGAACAAGGGCAGCCATCATTTAGAGAATAAACCGCAATTCCCATAAACCGCTTTCCAAAAGACTGTCCGCCCGGCAAAGAATCACAAATGGCAATATAAATAAGACCGAGCACGACGCCCCAAGGATAAAGGACAAATCCAAAAACCAAGGCAATAAATAGATCTACCGCCTTAGCAATGATGCGGGCAGTCTGAGCTACTTTTAAATTGTTTTTCATGAGATATTTTTTGTCCATAACTCAATAATACTAGAGGAATAGAAAATGTCGCCTGGTTCCTTTTTGCCGAGCGCGGTGTGTCATGGCGGATTCATCCTTGTGGCGGGCCAAAATTTTAGTTATGCTTAAGCGATTTTAAAACAAACTCTTGCTTGGAGGATATTATGGGTTCTGTAATGAAAGCTGATAAAGCAAATTTTAATGAAGTTATCAATTCTAATAAACCAGTTCTTTTGGATTTTTGGGCCGAGTGGTGTGGACCTTGTCGTGCCTTAGGACCAACACTAGAAGAAATCGCAAATGAAATGGGCGAACAAGTCGCTATTTACAAAGTTAATGTCGATGAAAATCCAGATTTGGCCAATCAATTCAACATCAAAGGTGTTCCAACAATGATCTTCTTTAAGAATGGTCAACCAGTTAATACTCTTGTTGGGAATCAACCTAAAAGTGAAATTCTTAAGGGTCTTAAAGAGCAATTATAGTTATGAAGCAAGAAAATCTTTTCATTAAAGAAGCCTTTCAAGGCGCACAAGAAGTCCTTAGTACAATTTTAGGGGACGAGAACTTTATGAATAAGATTGCTCTTTGTATTGAAGAGCTAAGTGCGGCTTTCCGACGAGGCAAAAAAGCAATTAGCTCAGGAAATGGTGGCTCCATGTGTGACGCCATTCACTTTGCCGAAGAACTATCAGGGCGATTTAAAAATAATCGCCCTGCCTTGGCGGCTATCGCCATCTCCGATCCTGGACACATCTCATGTGTCGGCAATGATTATGGCTATCAAGATATTTTTTCCCGCTACCTAGAAGGCCTAGGGCAAGAAGGTGATATTTATTTGGGGATCTCGACGAGTGGGAATTCTGAAAATATTATCAAAGCAATGGAAGTCGCCAAAGCTCGCGGAATGAAGAGCATTGCTCTTCTGGGCAAAGATGGCGGAAAACTAAAAGACATGGCCGATATTTCAGTCATTGTTCCCGCGATGGCCACCGAAAGAATTCAAGAAGTTCATATCAAGATCATCCACCTGATCATTGAAGGAATTGAAAGAAAACTTTACCCCGAACTTTACGCTTAAACAGCGCATTATTTTGACTATTCAAAGATAGCAAGTAGGCATTATATTTTCCTTTCGCAGAATGCCGGAAGAGACTACAATAAAGAAAATTAAGAAATGGTTTCAATAAACAAGGAGAACTAGTTCCATGGAAGGTTTACAAACTTTTTTAAATAGTGCCGCAGGATTTTTTCAAAATGGTGGTATTTTCATGTGGTTTATTTTGGGAGTCTGGGGATTTGGACTTGCCATCGTTCTCGAACGCTTTAAAAACCTCTCTTCTGTCTATGATGTTGACGGTCCTTCTTTCATGAATGAATTGCAACGCTATATTCTTTCTAACGACATCCAAGGTGCGATTCGCGTTTGTTCTGGCTCAAAGTCAGCCTTGGCCAAAGTTCTCAAAAGTGGCCTCAAAAGATCGAATCAAAACACTGAGCAAATTCAAAATGCCATCGATGCCACGGCCCTCGAAGTCATTCCCAAACTAGAAAGACGCCTTAACTGGATTTCTCTTAATGCCAATATCTCCACCCTGCTTGGTCTTTTGGGGACAATTCAAGGTTTGATTGAATCCTTCTCTGCTGTGGCAACAGCTGATCCCTCACAAAAAGGGGAGCTTTTGGCCATGGGGATTGCTAAGGCTATGAACACAACAGCTCTTGGTCTTTCTGCCGCAATTATTTTGATGGTTCTTCATACATTTCTTTCTAATAAATCTGAAAAAATCACCAATGAGATCGATGAATTTTCTGTAAAACTTCTCGATATGTTGGGCACAAAGAAGGTTAATGAATAATGTACCGAAGACCTTCAGCCCGCAAAAGAAGCAATAAAGACTCCAAGCTGAATCTCACTCCGATTCTAGATGCGGTTTTTATTTTCATCTTTTTCCTTTTGATGTCTGCCAGTTTTCTCAAGGTTTATGAGATTTCGTCGAATGTTCCGACAGTGTCCAACGACGAACCGCCACCGAGCAAAACGCCCCCACTCGCATTGACCATCTCGGTTTATGATGACTCATTGAAAATCTATACTGGGCTACCATCTCAATTAAAAAAAGTGGTAAAGAAAACAGGCGAAGGGAAATACGATTTCGAAGAACTAAGGACCTATCTCATTTCTTTGAAACAAGCACATAAACAAGAAAATACTGCAATTCTTGAGCCCAAAGTAAATATCACTTACGAGGACCTCATCAACATAATGGATGCTGTTCGTATGTTACGCGATTCTGATCCTGCAATTTATCGCCCAGGAAAAGATGGTGTAGAAGAAAAAGTAAAAGGCCTTTTTGACAACATTGTTTTTGGAAATATCACGAGCTAGAGGAAAATAATGAGATTAAATCGCTCTATTCGCAACCGAGGAAAAAGAAAAAAGAGAGAAGTATCTGAACTAGATATTACTTCTCTTTTGGACATTTTAACTATTCTTTTGGTGTTTCTCCTCAAAAGTTACAACTCTTCAGGCGTCGTTCTTAACGTCCCCAAGGGCATAACTCTTCCTCAATCAAAATCTCACTCCCCGAGTACAACAGGGGTTATTGTTCAAGTTTCCCCTACTCAAATTTTAGTTGATGATAAGTTAATCCTCGACAGCGAAAATCTTCCTAATAAAGTCTATGATCACGGCGGAAGAAGAATTATTCCTCTCTATGATCGACTTGTTCAAAAGAGGCAAGAGATCGAAGAGCTTTCTAAAAGAAGTTTAAAAGCAGAGAAATTTTCAGGTGTAGCAAATTTGGCCATCGATAAAACCCTGAAATATAATTATGTTAAAAAGCTGATGTACACTTGTGCCGAAGCAGGCTTTAGAACTTATAAGTTTGTCGTTTTAGGTGAAGACAATTGATGTAAATATTCCAAATGAAAATAAAAAAGGGAAGCAAATTGCTTCCCTTTTTTTATATGGCGCTTCTTTTAAAACTTAATTCTTCCTCCCATCAAGTAAACTTCTGCTCGACTTGTATTTACGCGATAACTTTCATCCCAATCAGTAAACTGTTCGCAATATGATTCATGCACTCGTGCCTCATCAAAATTTCTGCAATCCTCGTGTACTGATTCAATCATAAAATTTTCGTAATTCTTTCTGATCATCCAAGTTGCTGTGCTGTACAGTCCGCGCTTTGCAAGTTCAACATTTTGCTCTTCAGGGCTCAATGTTTTAAGCTTAGCAAAAAGAGCCGTGAAATCTTCTTCATAAAGTTCATCTTTCCAAGCTTTGCTAACTGCATCACTTAAAGACTCCATTCCCTCTCCTGGACGAATCTCAGCACTATTTAATATTTTCCGATACTGCTTAACTTTTTCAGCTTTAAAACTTTCTGAAAGCATATTGATCTTTGAGTTATCTTTAAGCTCTGTAGCAAGAGCCTGTACTAAGCGCTCTTTGATCTTATTTAAATTTGTTTCTTCCCAATTACTGATACTTGCTCTTAAACTTTTTTCTTCTTCTTTTCTTTTCTCATTTAATGCTGCGCAATCTTGATTCATATTGCAAAGAGCCTCTGAAATGACTTCCATGCTAAAGTCTTCACGCGCTTCCTGAGAGTTATAGTGGACCAATTCCTCAAAAGAGCCATCTTCAAACATGCGAATAACTGCAAAATTATTAAAACCATCTAGGGAATAATCGGAGTTATAGGCAACCAATACATCCTTTTGAAAATCTAATTGATAATAATGGACATTTTCTAAGCGATATTTAAAACGCTTTTTCCCCTTAAAGCGATATGCAAAACTTTCATCAAAATATGCGAGTAAGTTTTCATTCTTGCTCACTGGAAAATATTTTGGCTCCTCTTCTCTCACTGTAATTGCTGCCTCGACATCAACGGCCATGGGGGCAATTTCAGCTTTAAGAGAAATAGGTTCTATTTTTTCTAAAGGGGCAATGCGCTCTTTTGCAATTTCCTCTGAATCGGCTGGTTCATTTTCGACAACAGCTTCAGCGGCAACTTGTGGTGCAGCCTCTTCTTTTATCTCTTGCTTTTGCTCTTGCTGCTTTTCGACTTTTCCTGCACTTTTCGCTTTATTATAACTTTTTTGCAGAATATCCAACAAGCTTTGTTGAGCGAAAGCCGGGGCCGATGCCAATAAAGATAATGTCAAAATTAAACTCACTCTCATAAAAATTCCTCTGTTAAAAGTACAAGTACAATTACTAAAGCAATTATTATGCCAAGAAGAAGAACTGCATTTCAGTGAGTTAACTGTTCATAGACTGTCTAAAATTTTGACAGGTGACATAACTGCTTTATCACTTGAGTCAACACATCATACTGACTCAAGTGATTAGGCATATAAACTACATTCTTTTAGGATAAAAATTAATCGGCTGGCGAACCTCAACAGTTCCACCACCTGCCGGCTCGGGGAATTTGATCCCTCGAAGAACACTGACCACACAAGCCTTTACTGGCGATGGCAAAGAGGACTCCACTCCCGCATTTTGCACATGTCCAGAAGCTCCGATTACAAAGTTCAAACGCACCAGCCCCGAAACACTACGTGCACCGGCATCTAATTCTTTTTGATAACAATAACGAAACTGAGGAATATGTTCACGCAAAATGGCCCGAATCAAATCAGGATCCATAGACCCCAAAACAACAGTTTCCGAAGGAACCCCCGCTGTCATAATAGAGCTTTTAGCAATAATGCCCTCTGCTCCTTCGGTTGCCGATAATTTACCATCAACAGCGCCCTGAAGGCTTCCAACATTAGTATCAACTTGGGCCCTCTTAATGGCAGAATCAGTCACACCACCAGTAACAGTTCCAGTAAATCCTGAGTGTGAAACTGTATTGGCAACTTTAAAGTTCGACATACTGGAGCTTTTGGCCAAAACAGAACTCAAAGAACTTTGAAAATTAACAGCCTTGTAAGTATCAACATGCCCCATGGTTTGTTTGACAACAATAGCCTTACGAGAGTTTGGAGAAACAGCAACTTTGTTTACCTTCCCCCCCTTCTCTGTAGAGGTTCTCTTCGCAGGTGGCTTCGGTTGTGGTCTTGTTGTTGTTCTTTGCTTCGGAGGAACTCTTCTCTTTACCCTTTTTTCAACTGGCTTTTTGACCTCTTCCTTTTTAGGCTGAGGCTCCGCTTCCTGCTTCGGCTCAGGCTTAACCTGTGCCTCTTGCTGAGGTTTGGCCGGTTCTTTAAGCGCTACTTTCTTTTCTTTCACTGGCTTGAGCTTCTTTTGATAAAGAATAGTAGCAATGCGATCGGGAGCTTGTTCCTTCTCTTTTTCAGGATCCACTTCAAAAAAGTTCAATCCCAAAAGAACAACAAAGATAGATAAAAGGACAAGAAAAATATTTTTGCGAAGGTCTTTATCCAACTGAATCAGAGAAGCTGATTCCACATATGGAGGAGACTCAACATGACGAACGAAAATTTGCAAATTTCCATTAATAAAACGAACAATATCTTGTGGACCTAAATCGATTCGCAAAGGTCCCATTCCTTGCTGTTGTTGCACTTGATTTTTTTCAGAAGTGAGATGAAGAGTCTCAAATCCTTCTGGACGGTTAACAGAAACGCCATTAGGCAAAACTTCAATAAATGCAAAACGATCTTTTTTAGCAAGATAAGGATATTCAATATCTGTTGCTTTGGGATTTGTCCCAACAAGCTTATATACTCCTTTTTTCGCAGGAATATAATCAACAGAAAAAATCGTATCATTGAATAACATCACAACCTCTAAAGAGGTGTGCTTCACGGTATAATCAAAAATGGGATGAACTTGATCTGCATCTTCAAAAATGTATTCTGAAAATTCAGCCTTAGGATCGGAAGCAAGGGGATAAACAACACGAGGAAGAGACTCGGCAGCTAACTCTTTTGGAGCTTTGGGCAGCATGCGCCCACTGGATTGTACGAGAAGTTTTTCTTCCTTTGATTTTTCAACAGGAGGAGCCTTGGGAAGCTCAGGCGCCTTGGGCGGAACCGTCTTTAACTCTTCTTCCAAAACAGGCTTTTCAATGATCTTCTCGTCAAAAGTCTTAAAGGCATTCCCTTCAATAGGACTCAGGCCCTCAAGAATGGGAGGAGGGAGATCATCTTCGACATATTCTTTAAAGGAGAACTTGATGTTTCCAAAGGTAATACAATCACCCAGCTTTAATTCTCCCACAACAACCTTGGAGCCATTTACAAAAGTTCCCTGGACACTATTCATATCATAAATGCGGGCACGACCTTGGGGCAATATTTCTAAAACGGCGTGAACTGCAGCAATCCCTTCTAAAGGAATAACCACATCGCAACTCTCAGAATGTCCAACGAGAACTCGCTCTTTAGAGATCACAGCTCCTTTGATGCGAATCCGAGGCAGACTTTGATCTAAGATCAATTCATAAAGTTTTTTCTGCTTTTCTTTTATGATTTCCAAGCAAATCCCCTTTAGTTGATGCTCTCAACAGCGGAACGAATTTCTCTATTAAAATTTCGTTTTTCAGGTAAGCGATTTTGAAAAGCCTTCTTAAAACGAGGATTGACAGAAATATCTCCAGGATTGCCCTGATCTCCCTCGATCATCAAATCTTCGAAGTCAAATTTTTCATATTGTTTGTATTTGTAAATGACTTTCTTTCCAGGAGATTCGGACCAAGAAGTATTCCAATGCAATACCAAAATGATAAATACCAAAAGCAGTATCATCTTTTTCATAGAATTCCCTTTCTACTCAACTTATTTCAGTGCCTTTTTAATTTGGGCATAATAATTACTGTAATTTTTTAAACGTTTTTTGTCCACTTTTTCAATAATTTCCATAGCTTTTTCTCTTTTGCCACTCATTTTGAGGGCCAAAGCATAATTCAAGGCAATATCTGGCCGAAGTTCCATTAGGCTCTCAGAAATAGCCTTGAAAAACTTTACCGCAGTAGCAATATCATTTTTCAAAAGAAAGCAAGTTCCCAAACCACTTAGGACATCAGCATCCTTCTTTTTCACCTTATAAAGGTCAAAAAACAATTTTTCCGCTTCATCAACGAGATAGTACTCGAGATAAAGATGGGCCAAGTTGAAGCGAGGAGTAAAGGCAGTACCATCTGATTGCTCTGCCAACTTTAAGGCATTAAGGGCCTTATGCTTTTCCCCCTTATTTAATAGAAGAACTGCCACATTATTCAGGGCTGGCGTATAACGAGAATCTAGCTCCAAAGCTTTATTGAAATACAACATAGCCTTGCGCGCTTGCTTTTGAATTACATAACAAATGCCTCGCCCTGTCCAAAAGCTAGGAAAATTCTTATACCTCTCGTAAACATTATTAAAAAGTGCCAAACCTTCATTCACTTTTTTATTGTAGCAAAGGGCCATAGCGGCAGAAAGAGGATCTTTACTACTTTCAAATTTTTCCAAATCCCCTTTATCTCTAAGCTGCAAAGACTCTTGTCCTAAGGCAATTGCCCCCCCATTAAAATAATAATCACTCCCCTTTATAAAGGTCGCAGCAACCGTTTTTTTAAAATCGCTGTCTTTCAAATCTTGAGGCGCATAACTCTTTTCCTGTTTCTTTTCAGGCGTTGAAGAACAAGCTGCAAGCATTAAAATAAGAAGAATACTTAGGACCGATTTCATCTTTGTCCTCCTCTATCCATATAAATTCCCTGTTTATAATAGCTGTATTGCACAGGAACAGGAGATCTTTCATTACCCAAAAAGTTCACACTGTGATGACTTAGTATTTGGTTACGAATAACTTCCTTCTTGGCAATTGCCTTAAATTCAGCGGCTTTGGCCAAAAGCGGTCTTACCACTTGATCCATATTCTTTTTAAAACTTACGACATACTCTTTTGACTTTTGAGGAGGTGTAAAGTCTTTCACCTCATTTGCCAAAGATTCATAAGCATCTAAAAGAAGTGTGTAGGCATAAATCGTCCCATCACCAGAACCCAGTTGAGCAATTCTCACCGCAGCATTCGTAATCCCGTCTAACTGCTGAAACTTTTTTTGTAAGCCTGCATTATAGATATTCTCAGGGAAACTCAATTTTGAACTTTTGAGGGCACTGACCTGCAACTCTAGCTTCGGAATTTCAAAGGAAGCAATAATTTCTAAAGCTTCTAGTGGAATCGTTTTGGAACGTCTCGCATTTTGATATTGCTTTTCTAGGCTCGCTCTCCAAAAAGCGGCACTTCGCTGGTCTGAATTTTTTAGCATTTCTTGATAAAGTAGATGTTGGTGCTCAATTAAGCGCGGTTCTTTTTGATACGCATATTGCAAATGACGTAAAAGCTTTTCAAACGCATTCATATTTTTTTGCTCTTTATAAGCTTCTAGAGTCTCAAGCTTTCCATCAAGAATTGAATCGGCTGGCACCTTGCAGCGCACTCCTGTGTCAATAAAGGAAAGTGCTTGATCCGTTTGTCCTTGTGCCAACTTCATATAAACAACGTTCTTAAAAATTTGATCTTTGCGCTTGTGTGAAGTAGCACATAGCTGATTGAAAATAGTTTCAGAGAGCTGAATGGAAAGATCATAACGATCGCGATTAAATAACTCTGCAGAAATAAGAAGATAAGTATCTTCAAATGCAAGTAGCTCTCCAGTACTGAGAAGCGCAATTGATTTCTGCGTCCAATCGTACATTTCTTGCACAGCCCCTAATTCATAATATAGAATTGCGACATTATGAGTAGAAGTCTTTCTTGCTTTGGCAGTACTTTCGGGGTCATTCGCAGCCTTGACAAAACCCTGTAATGCCTTTGCCTTTTCACCACGAGTCTGCGCCAACTGCGCCTCTCCCATTTGCATGCTAGTCAACAATTGCTTTAATTTAGCGGCATATTTAGCACTAACAGTAAACTCTTTGCGATTAATTCTCTGAATCCAATTGCGAATGGCCGCATGGTCGTTGCGCTTATTGTAATATTCCATTACGGAAGCCAGCATAATCTCTTGTTTTTTAGATTCTTGTGGGAAATCTTTATGATAGCGCTCCAAAATATCCGTATATTTTGCGATATCTCCACGATCCTCATGAATTTTAAAAAGATTTTGATAAATCTGATTCGCCTTATCACTGCGATTATCAAGACTCAAATACCGCTCATAACTTTTAAGATAGTAATCATCCTTTTCTTTGCCACTCAATGCGTTCTTAACCAAACAGGCCATTTCCCCTTTAACTGAATCCATTTGAAATTTTTTGTCGCCTTCTTTCTGTGCTAAAATATAGCTCTTATCATAGGCATCTAGGGCCGAACGATACATTCTGGCATAATAAAGAGTCTCCCCTTTTAGATACATCATTTTTACAGACTGTTTGGGATCAATTTGCGACATGAGTTCAAAATATTCACCGGCCATCTGTGCCTTATATTCTCTGGTTTTCTTTACTTGTTGAGTCGATTTTTTGAGAACGTCTTTTTGTAATAGTGCCCCCATGCGTTGCACTTCATAGCGATAGCGCGTTAACTGATCGTCATCCAATTTGTTCTGCTTGTAATAAGGAAATAGCACCTTAGCCGATTTATAATGACTGCCCACCTTCATGTACTTGCCATATAATTCTAAAGACAGGGTATGAAAAGCCACTTTTTCTTCGGTGGTCTTGGCGGCCCGAAGCCCCTCTTCGACAGCCGTTTGCGCCTTGGTATATTTTCCTTCCGCAATCATGCGCTTACTCATTAAGATCAAATGTTTGGCGATATTTTCCCCAATGCTTTCATAAAAACGAACTCCGTCCTTAATTTTTCCTGCTTCCGCAAAGAAAAGGGCGAGATCACGCACAACGCCTTGGCTCATATCAATAAACTTATTGCTTTTACTGAGCTTGTAGATGCTCTCCATTTGCCTGATGGCATTGTCATAGCGTTTAGTTCGAAAATAGCACCATGCAAGATTAAAGGCATCCTTAGTCCACCATTGATCTTTTTTGGCACGCAAAGATTCTTCATAAAGAGGAATTGCTGCGGCATAACGGGCATCATTATAGTGCAAATTGGCCAGAGCTAGATTTGCCTTAATCTTTGTTTCCGATACCTTTTTAGAATAACGGCTCGCCTGATTGTAATATGTCCGAGCTTGTTTTACATTACCTAGCTCTGTGGCATTATAGGCCATAATGAAATACACATCTGCTTTATCTTTAAATTGTGGAAAACGGCTCACAATTTGCTTACAAAGCTTTTGAGCTTGCAATACGTGACCATGAGATTGGGCATAAAGTTTTTGTTTATTAATACCACCTCGTTTAGCCGCATCAATTTCCAAATACTTCTCAGTTTCTATTTCACGTAAAATACGTGCCTTATCCATATGGATTTGGGCGATTCGCAAAAGAAGTTCTGGATTGCGGTTTTGAAATTGGCGCGAAAGTCGCTGTATTTCCTGTTGCTCTTCATTGAGCACCTTCAAAAGATCATTACGTCTATCTTTTACACTTGCGCCCCAGCTCGAACTGAGAAGAAATAAAAAAGAAAATATACCAACTGTTATTTTTCTCATTGCGTACACTCCGATCTAAGAGCGAAAACGTAATCACCTAATTCATCGGCCCAAAATTCGCTATCAAAATCCCAAAAATATTGCTTATCATTACGTTTAACGTATTGAATATCTCCTCGCTTTCCTGAGTCCGCATAATTGGCATAAATAGCCTTTTTGCGATTTGAAAGAACTTCCAATTTTATATAACTCATCTCTTCAAATGAATTTTGCAATTCTCCGTACATGCGCATAAGGGATGCGCGCACAAAGGCACCAATCAAATTGCGCTGAACTTTTAGCGACTCTAAAATATTGGCCTTTACCATTTTCTGAAAACGAGAATTAGCTTGGTTTTTAATGCGATCGTGTTCGTCCATACCAAGTTTAAAGGAATTCATCATACTCTGATAAGCGCGATCTCTGACAATAGACTTGAGCATGCGGTTGAGTAAATCAGAAACATCGATTTCTCCTTTCACTCTCTTTAGCGCTAAATCAAAAAAGTATTTATACTTTTGGCCTTGACTATAGAGGAGTGAACGCACCGCTTCTGCCGGCTTTTGATATTCTGAATAAAAACGAT
>QKCN01000052.1 GCA_003245675.1 Bacteriovoracaceae bacterium
AGACTTTTTAGAAGCAGCGGACATCGTTTTCTTTTCCCTCACTAATTTTCAAGGGCAGGAAGAAAAAATTATGCTGCAATTCATAAAAACTTATCCTGACAAAATTTTTGTGGCCGGAAATGGGGCAAAAGGCTGTTTTATCGGAGTAAAGGGCTCAATTAAATCCATTCCTCCAAGCCTCTCTACAGCTCCCATTATAGATACCAATGGTGCGGGAGATGCTCTGGCCATGGGGACAATCAATGCCCTTGTTTTCAAAAAAATGGAACTCCATGAGGCGGTTATTCAAGGCCAAGAACTTGCCAGAAAAGTATGTACACTTAAGGCATCTTCTCACTTAGATCCTTAGTGCTTTTTGTGCCTATCTTTTGCCCTCTCTTTGCCCATAGTAAAATAAGCTCATGAATACACGACAAAAAACGGTTGATAAGCTAACTTTTTTCAGCATCTTAACCAACCTATTCTTTTCTTTTGCAAAAATTTTAGCGGGACATTTTTCTCGCTCGCAGGCCCTCTTGGCCGATGGTATTCATTCGACATCGGATCTCATCACTGATCTTGCCATACTCATTGGAAATCGCTTTTGGGATAAAGAGGCCGATAGCGACCATCCCCACGGTCATCAGAGACTTGAAAACCTCGTCACTATTTTTATTGGTATTACTTTGGTGGGTGTGGCCATATTTATCGCAGTCGAAGCAACACAAAATATGATCGCAGGAGGAAGTCAAAAAGCGCCAGGTTTTTTGGCCCTTATCATTGCCATCCTCTCCATCATCATCAAAGAATATCTCTTCCGCTATACCGTAAGAGAAGCAAAACAGATTGGATCTGATGCCCTTATCGCCAATGCCTGGCATCACCGCTCAGATGCTCTCTCCTCAATTCCGGCCGCCTTGGCCATATTACTGGCACAAATCTCCCCTAGTCTTTCCATGGCCGATAGCATTGGTGCCATCCTTGTTGCCGTACTTATTGCGATAACAGGTTTAAAAATAGCCATTCCCAATCTCGACAAAATCATGGACAAAGCAGCTCCTCCTGAAATTGTCGAAAAAGTATATGAAATGCTTGCCAACACAAGCTTTGTTCTCGGAACTCACAAAATTCGCACCCGCTTTATTGGTCCTAACAGTATTGCCATTGAAATTCATATTGAAGTAGATCCACAAATGACTGTAAAAGAAGCTGATCTCAAAGCACAAAATCTCAAGGAAAAAATTCTAAATGCACCTTTAGGAATTACTGATGTCATTGTAAAGGTAGAACCCCATATGGAGAATATATGTTCGAAAAAGTAGCCAACGAATTATTTAAAGATAAAGAACACAGGGAAAAAATTTTGCAACTCGATCGTCGAGGCTTTATCGGCTGGGCAGAAAGCATACGCAATTTTCTCTATCCCCAGCAATGCACCCTTTGCCAAGCGACGGCCAGTGATCTTGCTATTCACGTAGAACACTCTCATGTCACCTTAAAAGGATTATTGAACAAGGTCGTCTCTCCAGAGCGCGCTGATCAAATTTCTTTTAAATTTCATAGTTGGCTCCCCGACTTACGAAAACTTCTCGACAAAGATGCGGAAGCCTTTTTTAATGGTGACCCGGCCGCCAAAGGCCTCAATGAAGTCATTTTTAGCTATCCAGGGTTTCGGGCCATCACTTGCCATCGTATGAGTCACTTTCTCTGGATAGAAGACGTCCCAGTCTTTCCCAGAATACTAAGTGAATACGTTCATCAAAAAACAGGTATTGATATTCACCCCGGTGCTCACATTGGTGAATACTTCTTTATTGATCATGGAACAGGTGTGGTTATTGGAGAAACAACTCAAATAGGAAACCATGTCAAAATCTATCAAGGTGTTACTTTAGGCGCACTATCCGTTGAAAAAACGGAGCAAGGTAAAAAAAGACATCCCACCATTGAAGAAGGAGTCGTTATTTACGCCAATGCGACAATCTTAGGCGGAGAAACAATTATTGGAAAGCACTCGACTATCGGAGGAAATATCTGGCTAACGAAATCGGTTCCTGAAAACTCCATCGTCTATCACGAAGCGACAACAAAAATCAAAGAAGGTGCAAAAAAATGAAATTCAACAACATCTTAGAAGCAATTGGCCAAACACCTCATTTGAAAATCAACAAGCTATTTTCTGATATTGAAGTTTGGCTTAAGTTAGAACAGCAAAATCCAGGAGGCAGCATTAAGGATCGTATTGCTCTTGCCATGATTGAAGATGCAGAAAAAAAGGGACTCCTCAAGCAAGGGACGACAATTGTAGAAGCAACTTCTGGAAATACAGGTATTGGCCTTGCAATGGTGGCTGCCGTCAAAGGCTATAATCTGACAATTGTCATGCCAGAATCAATGAGTATTGAGAGACGTAAATTAATGAAAGCCTATGGCGCCAAATTAGAACTCTCCCCTAAAGAAAAAGGCATGAACGGAGCTTTATCTGTTGCCAAAGTGCTGGTCGAAGAACTCAAGGCTCAAGGCAAAGATATTTTTATTCCCAACCAATTTGAAAATGGAGCCAACCCCGAAATTCATCGCCAAACAACGGCACAGGAAATTATAAAAGACTTCCCTGAGGGATTAGACTATCTCTTTTGTGGAGTGGGCACAGGAGGTCATATTACTGGCATAGGAGAGGTTTTAAAGAAACAATTCCCCAAGCTTAAGGTCATTGCAGTAGAGCCTTCTGAATCGCCGGTATTAAGCGGAGAAGCTGCTGGACCTCATGGCATTCAGGGAATTGGAGCTGGTTTTATTCCCAAAATCCTCAACCAAAATATTTTTGATGAAATCGTCAAAGTCAAAACGATTGAGGCTAAAGAAATGCTAAAAGCGGTGGCCCAAAAAGAAGGCTGCCTTTTCGGCATTTCATCTGGAGCAGTACTGGCTGCACTCGAAAAGAAAAGAGAAGAAATCCCCTCTGGGGCTAAAGTCTTAGCAATGTCATATGATACTGGAGAACGTTATCTTTCAACTGCAGATTTATTTTCAGAATAAAAAAAGCTCCCCAAGGGAGCTTTTTTTTATAAGCCTTTTTCTTTTAAAACAGTGTGTAGCTTGATTTTATCGGCCGTTGGGCTATCAGACAAATCATCAATTGATAAAAACAAAGCATGAACTAAATCATTTTTGATATCACTAAATTGATCTAAGTATTTAAGTGCATTAACAACAATTCCCTCTCCTAATACCTGGTCTACTCTATAAAGCAAGCTATAGGTAAAACTGCCATGTAATGCTCTCTTGGCATAATCTTCTTCGAAACTATAAAGACGCTTGGAAAGTGCTTTTTTGGCCCCATCACCTTTACTGTGTTTTTTAGCTTTCGCACCCAACTTCAAAAGACCAGTCATTTTAGTCACAAAATAATTTGGAAATCCTTCAACAACCGCAGATTCTCTTCCCAATCCCAAAATAGGGGCAAGAGCAATATGCCCATACTCATGCATGATAATCTCTGGAATTAATGCTGTATCAAGATAATACTTGTCCTTCAAAAATTTTGTTATAAAAGCAAGAGTTTGTGGAACAAGTTCAGAAATGGCCACAGACATCAACATTCCATACAGTTGAAGTTCAGCACTTTCCCAAGTATATGTTCCATAAGCAACCTGCTGTGCTGCTCGGTAAACATCTTCATAAAGCAATTGCCCCATCATGGCATTTTTGAACTCTCTTTGATTCAAATAAGAGGCGACTTGATTCGCACTAGACTTTCTTTTTACCTTCTGGGCCTTTAAAAACCAAATTTCATTGCCCCAAGACTCTGTTCCTTCATCGGCCATAGAGTCTGCAGCAGGTACAGTAAAAGATCCATTATAACTCTTCGCTTCATCATGTTTATAATGAATTACGTTAGACCACTGTCTTTCCATATCTACGCGAACAAGTATTTTATTATCAAGACTTCTTTCTTCTGGGAATATAGTCTTGTAATAATCACGTGCTTTCATCAAATGACAATAAGTTGTCGATGCTCTTACAAGCATTGTCTCATCTTTTTCATCGAGAGAGATAACTTGCTCTACCCCATCTTCGCCAGGAACATTTTTTACAATTTTAAAATATTTCCCATCAAAGTGAGTTTGGCTTTCGAGCTCAGTCAAAAGACAGGTCCTAAGCTTCAGCTTTTTCTTCACTCGCACGATAGATGGCTTTTCAATTTCAAATCCGTATGCCGTTCCTGCCCCCAAGGCAAGAAGGATACTAGATAAGAGTAGTTTTCTTAGCATTTTGCTTTTCATATGTTCTCGCTTGTTGAATAGACTCGTAAATAATGATTCCAATAGTCGCATAAGGCGATGTCATAGGATTTGCCATCAAGAAAACCTTGCCAATGGCCCATGCCACTCGTAAATATCCTTTGGCAGGATGATCAACTTGCTCATGCATTTCTTTAATACCAAGCATCGCGATCAAAGTTTTATCATCTAATTCACCTGTTAAGTAAGCAGCCGCCACAACATCTCCTGCCGAAGGATAAGTTCCAGCAAGTGTCCCCTCAAGGCGGGCTTTTTCGAGTTCGACATTAAGATAATTAATTGCCAAATTATAAATCGCACCATGATCGAGTGTTATTTCAAAACGATTTTTTCCAGTTTCTTGCTCTAGGCTATTAATACGATCTTCTAAAACCCAAATTTGATCAGCAATATCATATTTTTCATCCTCATCTTCTGCAGCATTGAACTTCACAATAAGATCTTCAAGATCACTACGAGCTTTTTTTAAGAGATCTTCATTTTCATCATAAGTCTCTTCAATTTCATTTTTCAACTTTTGCAGACGCTGCTGTCCAATTTCAATTTCCTTTTCTAATTGAGCAA
>QKCN01000096.1 GCA_003245675.1 Bacteriovoracaceae bacterium
TTTTGCAACAGTTGAATGGACGACTGATACTACACTGGTCCCATTTGGCTTTGAAGAAAACTATCTCGCGAGCACTGGTGCGGCCCTGGAGGGAAGTCCAGGAAATGCAATTACAAACCCAGCGGCTCATGTCTTTAAGCGAAGTGCCAATGATTTTACGGTAAGTGGATTCCAGGTGAGTTCTTTAAAATATGCGGAGTCAGAAGAAAACGATGAAGATGCAACTAGACCTGATTCTCCCATTGATGTCAAACCAGGGATGTCTGCCATGCAATTTTCAACAGACAATCATTCTACTGTTTTGTACTTATTTACCCCCATCGATTTTCTTTTAAAAACAGAAGACTACATCGACAATAAAAAGCTGATGCAATACACTATAAAATTCTCAACACTACACATTGGAACAAGCTATGCGCTGAAAATTCGAGATAATTTTTCGCTAGGAATGAATCTCGAACTTAGTAAGCAAGTTGCAGAACTGAATGGCTCTTGGGCCGAAAAAATCACAGAAGATGAAACAAGCTATACTTACTTTACGAACCTGAATTCTATTTCTGAAGCCTATTACTTGACGCCTTATTTAGGTGCCTACTATCGCCCTTGGGCCTGGTATCAACTGGGGTTAAAGACGAAAATACCTTCATATGAAATCAAAACGAAAGGTCAATACACTAGCACGTACTACTTCTCTTTGTCTGATACCATTGAGCGACAAGAACTCTCATTTCATCCAAGCATTACCACGCCATTGATTTTAACATTTGGCCAAAGTTTTGTCCCATCCTCAAAATTTCGGCTCCTAATTGATTTAAGCTATGGCTTTTCCCAACATTATGCCAGTGAAGGCGAAAATGGCGCCTACGAAGCAAGTGAAGCTGCAACTTTGCGTATGCAGGTGGGAAGCATAAGCTCTCTCACAAATCAGCTGGATTTGTTATTGGGTTTTAGTAATTACAGACGCAGAAACAACACTGACTGGCAGACCGAAAACCAATCATATTCTGGAGGCTTCGTTTTCAAACAAAGGCTCTGGCATTTTGCCGCAGGCGTTTTCTATGATCACTTTCCTGGGCAGACTGCCGTTGAATTTTATGGGTTAAATTTTTCCACGAAATACTTGCTTTAAGCCCCGGCCAGCAGTCATATTTGCCTAATTTAGAAATTTTTCTGTCAATACTCTGAGGCAAATGATGGGAACACACAAAAAAGCTTATTGAACAATTAAAATATGCCGAAAAGAAAGGGCCATAAAAGCGGAATATTTTATGAAGAAGATAATATTATTAAGTCTCTGTGCATTCCTCTGTTTCCAATATTTAGCCTATGCTGAAAGGTTGAAGCTATGTGATATGCCCCTCATTTCAGCATCGAGCTTGGTTAAGTTTAAAAATGCGGGATATACAATTTCAGATTCTCCGCGCGCCTATAAACGCTTCCTTGCCCCCATACAACGACTACGAACAGAAATGACCTTTTCGACAAATATGGACAAGACGATTGCCCACATGTTGGAAGTAGATACGCGAGGAGCAATCTTTAGAGCGGAAAGTTTATTGCGCCTATATAGCGGAGAAAGCAAAAAGTTTAAAGAACTATTAAATAGCGTCAAACAATTGGAAGATTCACTAGGTGCTTATTCTGCCAGTAAAGATTATCTAGAGTTTGCTCAGAAAGTAAGTGCTGATCCTCGCGTATTGGCCTTTATGCAAAAGAAAGAAGCTGATGATTTACTGAGATTAAAAAAAGAAATTTCGTCTTGGGCATCCGATGGCAAATCTGACGGTTTGGATCGTTTTCAATATATCCTTGCTCATCAAAAGTGGATGAATATGGAGAAAGACAGGGCGATTTTGGCCAGAGAACTCTACAATGAAATGATAAAAGTTCACAATGCCCAATTAGATATGGCCGAATTACAAAAAGGTGTTCATGAATTGCGCAGGAAAACGCGCTGGTTCCCAATTTACACGCAATCCCTGCAAGGAATGCTTAATTTTTATGATGGCGCAGGGAAATGCACGATCAAATCCTACAATGCACTACTCAATACTCCACTCGAAACAAGTAAGTACGTCTTATTTGATATTTCCAAAGAAGAAATAATGCCAATCCGCATCAGCAAACCCTACTATCTTAAGATGTCACAGACGGTAGGGAATTTAGGGAAAATTAAAGACAACGGTGAATACTTCGAAAGCCTTACTGAAGCTTATGTGAATGCCGGTATTTATACAGATCACCACAGAGCTTATGAACATGTTATTCAATTGGCAAAAAAGCAAAATATTGTTCCGCAAAACTTTGAGAAAGAAGCGGGTGAAATCTATCACGAAATACAAGACAATAAGCTATTTAAAAGAGTGGCTGACGAACTAAAAGTGTATTTTAAAGATTGAACATACAAAGCCCCGCACGAAATGGTTAGTGAGGAATAAACTTCAAGAACACAATCTCCTTTAAGTTATTCTTTCATCCTCTTTCGATAATACCCTTTAAGGGCTCCTATTTGATTCTCAGAAAGCCCTGATAAATAGGTTTTTAAAATAAAGAAACGGTATAAAATTTCGGCAGAAATTCGGCGAGCCTTTGCAGAATTAATGTAAAGCAGTAGTAGAGTCAACCCAAATTCCGTAATGTCTACTTTTCGATACTCTCTTTGGCGCCCTTGGGGGCCAGATAAATAGCTGTTTTCAATGAAGTTTTTACAGAACTCAAATTTGAGTTCTGTACCAAGCTCTGCCTTACACTTGTCAATGGCCCTTAAAATGTTGTTATGCTTTATATCAAAATGTTTCGCGATTCTAAGTGAATCAGTGACAGGACCAAATGGTGTATCTCTTACCCACACATCCCCCATAACATGCTCATTAACTAAATCCTTTAATCTTGGAGGTCTTGCCTCAAATGGTTTTTCTATTCTAAAATTATTCATGCTGTTCTCCTTTGAGCAAACTAATTGCAAAGGAGAACAAAACACAGAATCGTTAACTCATTTAAAATTCGGAAAAACTTGAATGGAAGAAAATATTTTTTCAAAGACTATTAATTAGACGCTAATTTTTTGTCTTGAGCTTTCGATATAACTCTCATCTCTTCTGCCGTTATTGCATAAATAACCATGTCCAGCCATTTTCCATCAAGAAGTAATCTTCTTGGACTATAGCCTTCTCGTCTCATTCCTAACGTCTTAGCAAGGGCAATGGATCTTTTGTTTGCTGGCTCAATACCTGCTTCTAGACGATGCAATTTGAGTTTTGTAAAAGCTAGCTTCATAATCGCATGAACCATTTCTTTGGCGAAGCCTTTGCCCCAGTAAGGAGCTAACAGACGATAACCAAGATAAGCATTTTGAAAAATACCCCTTGAAATATCCATCAACGAGCAAAAGCCAACTAAATCGCCTGTCTTTTTATCAAAAGCAACCAAATCGTAAAAAGCATCGGCCTTACGTTTTTTTTGGTGAGTTGAGAGAATTTTTTTAAATGCTGCTTTATTCAAATCTTTAGGATCACAAGCTTCGCGATCCCATCTATTCCTTGCTTTCGGAAGAGCTAATAACGAATTTTTCCAAACCTCAAAATCACTTTCGTGAAAAAAACGAATAATTAGTCTTTTAGTTTTTATTTCAAATGTATGATCAATCATTATGCTCTCTAGATTCTGGCTCCCATTAAGGTACTATCATCTTTTTTTTAAGCAAAGTAAAATCAAAGTTAAATTAATCTCTGAGCAAGGAGAATTTTTATGGAAGTGCGAACAAAAGTTCAAGTAAGGTTGGAAAAAATGGTGGTCCATCGCAGTCACTACTCGAACAAATGTTCGCACAAGTTCAACTCGTTGATACCGTTCATTTTTGCCCCAAGAGAAGACCCATAAATGAGTGTTTCCTCACGCATCTTTACCACAAAAAGCGATATTCTATTCGACGGATTTCTAAGGAGTTAGGGTGTTCGAGGTGGCTAGTGAGGAAAAAGTTAACAAATAAAAGCTGACAAACACGGGAGAGCTGCGCTCACAACTCTCCCAATAATATTAAAATTATTTTGTAGGACAAACGTAATAAAACTCTGGATACTGAACAAAACTTTCCGGCTCTCGAGAAACAATTGGAAGGATAATTTTCAGAAAAACCTCACTCTCTCTAGCGCCAGGTCTAACTTGACCGTGCTCAACACAAACACTATCGATAGCACAATCATATCCCATTGATCGACAAGAATCATCATCACCCCAAAGAGTCCCGGGTTTACACACAAAAGTTGTTACCACTCCATTTTCCCAAACAGGCTCCAGTCCAGTCGCCAAAGATGAATCACAGATTGTCTTAATTCTATTTTTTGCAGAATCTTTTGTTAAATTAAAGTACTTACACACAACTGGAGCTTGTTCAGTGCAAACATATAACTGCATTGCCTCTCCTAAAAGAGAACGACTAAGCTCTGTTGCTCCGGCTGAAATACATAATCCAAATAACAAGATCGCAAAAATAATCTTCTTCATATTAGCTCCTTCAAAAAGAAAAATTGCAGCCTTTATTATGGCAAATAAAACAAAGAAATTCGATGAGGAAAAAAGTTCGAGTAGTGGTTCAGATGAAAAAAATGGTGGGACCACAGTGACTTGAACACTGGACCACCCGGTTATGAGCCGGGGGCTCTAACCAACTGAGCTATGATCCCACTATAAAGACACTAATAACCTATCTAATTTTATGGGATTTGAGAAGAGTGAAAAAAGAGCTTTTTCATCTCTTTCTTTTTTTGATATAAATCATTGAAATGATTCTCAAATAGATGAGTCGACTCATGGAAAGATGGCTATACCGCATACAATTTTATGCCCTTTTGCTTCTGGGCATCACACTTTTCACCACCTTTACCGGTAGTGCGGCTTTTCATATCCTTATGGTCATCCCGTCATTTTATTTTCTCTACAAGAGCTTAAAGGATAGGACATTTTTCCTTCCCCAAAGTAGCTACTTCCTATTGGCCCTAATGGCCGCAGGCATTGCTTCCATAACTGAAAACCAAAATATTATTCATGAGCCCCTATTGCAGATGCTTAAAATGAAGTACTACTTCATGGGCCTCATTAACATCTGGGCCCTGCATTACCTCATTCGCAATTATTTAAGTTCTCGCAAAATAAGAATACTGATTTCTACGGCCCTCATCTGTGCGAGTGCCGCTTCTCTTTCAGGCATTTTTGCCATTTTTTTGGGACACCATCCTTTTCGCTTAGCCCCAACACTTAACCCTAATTTTGCCAGCGGTATGTTCGCCTCTTCTGTCTCTTATGGCCATGCCATTGGCCTATTTTCACTACTGGTCTTTGGGATGTTGATTCTTTATCGCCACATCAGACATCATCGCCTAGGTAGCTTGCTGCTCTTTTTGGTGTTTTTCATTAATACTGCAGGATTGGTTCTTTCTCATTGCCGCTCGGCCGTGATTTCCTTTCTTATGACTTTCCCCTTCCTCTTTGCCAAAAAAAGTAAACCGCTCATTGTTTTATTCTTTGGTGCGGCCCTTAGTTTTATCTGTATTCTCTTTCTCAACAGCACTCAAATTCAAAATATGTTTTTAAATTCGAAAAGCATTGAGTCCTATCAAAAACGCTATGCTCTCGTGCAAACAGCAATTGCCGTGGTCAAAGAAAAACCTTTTTTTGGAATTGGCTATAAAAACTTTATTGAACAAGTGCCCAACATTAAACGCCAGCACAAAATTGATTTCCCCAAAGATGCAGGTGATGCACATAACAATATTATTGAGCACATGGCATCAACGGGGCTTGTAGGGATGCTACTCTTCGTTCTCTTTCAGCTTTTTTGGCTTATTGAGACTTATCACCGTCGAGACATTGTGGGCTATTTAGTCATTCCCTTCATTCTATATTTTATGATTTCAGGATTGACTTATTATTCGGCAGGCGATGGCAAAATCATGTTTTTGGTGATGCTGATTTATTCCCTCTCACAGGCAATTCCGCGTAGACATCAATATGTCCAGTCAGAGTCAAAAAGCTCTGAGACACAAGGGCCCCCAACAGAGTCCAAATAAAAGCTGTCGTATCAAACAAAAAAATTCCCGCCGACAAAATAAAGACAGTGGGGGGAATCAAAGCTCCCAACCAAGAACCAAATTTAAAAGGACGCAAGCGTCCTGCTGCAACGTAGACAAAAAGTAAAAAAGACATGCGATAACGACGCTGTTGGCTCTTTCGATAGAGTTCAGGAATTTTCAGGGCCCAAACCCAAAAATAGCCCACTAAAAAAAAGAGATGTGCTCGTGGGAAATCAAACGATAAAAATAAAAAACCTTGGGCAAGTAATAATACTGCCCAAGGTCCATATTTTTTCATTCGAGAATGTTGCCAAAAACTCTTAGCGGGCCACACCTACGGCCCTCGTTTCTCTTAAAACAGTTACCTTAATTGTGCCAGGATAACTCATTTCTTGCTCTAACTTTTTCGCAATATCACGAGAAAGCATCACTGTTTGCTCATCATTAATACGTCCATGATCAACAATCACGCGAACTTCACGCCCAGCAGAAATCGCATAACTGCGCGCAACGCCATCAAATGAATTCACGATATTTTCAATATCAGTAAGACGAGAAATATAAGATTCCATCAACGCTTTACGAGCACCAGGTCTTGCACCTGAAATAGCATCAGCAGCTGCCACAATATGGGCCAAAATTGTTTCGGGCTTTTCATCATCATGGTGAGCGCGAATTGCATGCACGATATCAGGATGTTCACCGTAGCGCTTACAAAAATCAGCCCCAACCACAGCGTGTGATCCTTCAGCAGAAGCATCCATCACTTTTCCGACGTCGTGAAGCAGGCCTGCTCGACGGGCCTGTTTCACATTCAAACCAAACTCAGCGGCAATATTGCCTGCAATTAATGCCACTTCTAAAGCATGCTGAAATTGGTTTTGGGTATAAGATGTGCGGTAACTTAAAGCACCAATCAATTTTAGGATTTCAGGATGGATACCATGAACTCCGATTTCCAATTGTGCTTTTTCACCTAGCTCTCTCAAACGAGAATCAATTTCAACACGAGATTTTTCGTAGAACTCTTCAATTTTGGCAGGGTGAATCCGACCATCTGCAATCAAGCGTTCCAAGGTCATACGTGCGATTTCTTTTCTCACCACATTGAAAGAAGAAAGAACCACGACTCCGGGAGTATCATCAATAACAAGATCCACACCACAAATTTGCTCAAAGGCGCGAATATTGCGACCTTCACGTCCAATAATACGTCCCTTAATTTCATCACTGGCCAATTCCACAGAGGCAATTGTTGTTTCTGCCACGTATTCGCCAGCAAAGCGTTGCATCGCAATGGAAATGATACTCTTTGCTTTTTTCTCAGAATCTTCGTGTGCCTCTTCTTCGATTCGCTTGATTAATTTGGCGGCATCGACTTTGGCTTCTTCTGTCATCGCTGTGATCAATTCTTGCTTAGCTTGATCTTTGGTCATTTCTGCAACCGTTTCTAATTTATCCGCTAAATCCAAACGCAATTGCTTGGCTTTGGCCATGTCCTGATCTAATTCCACTGACTTTTTATCAGCATCTTCAATTTTCTTTTTCAAATCTTCAAGCTCTTTATCACGAGCTTCTGTTTTCTGATCTAAAGCTAATTCCTTTTTGGCAATTTGCTTTTCTTGATTTATGACTTCTTGCATTCTGCCTTTGTACTCTTTTTCTAATTCTTCACGAGCCTCTTGCAGGTTTTGCTTCATTTCGCGCTTGGCGGTTTGTTTGATTTCATTTGCTCTGTCTTGTGCTTTTTCAACTAAATCTTTTGCTCTGTTCTCTGCCTCTTTGGCTGCCTGAGAATTTCTGCGATTCCCAAAAAGAAAGCCGCCAATAAGCCCGACAACGAGTCCTAAGAGCACGGCCAAAATTACCTGTACCATATTTTCCCCTTACTATTTATTTTGGGAACAAAACTTCCAATACCCTTCATCTGTCACCAGGTGCTGAACTCTTCGATCATGAGGCTCAACCGGGATTTGAGAAGTCATTTGTTCACTTGTACAAATTCCAACACTCGCACCTTTAAATTTTTGCAAATAGGAATCGTAAAAACCTTTTCCTCTTCCTAGCCGCTCTCCCTCCCAAGAAAAAGCCAAGCCAGGTACAACCAACACATCTGGTTCTACTTGCAGAGATTCAGTTGAAGGCACGAGCAACTTCACACCAAACCCCATGTCTGCCACAAGATCCGAGCGCTTACACTTAAAAAACCCCATCCCACCATTTGAAAGCCGGCGCGGAAAGGCTAATGAAAATCGCTGCTCTAGCTCATCTAGAAAATCCAACTCATCTTTAAGAGGTGCGAAAACCCCTAAGCAGCAATTTTTTTCTTCAAGTCCCAAGTCTGTTAGAAGACCCAAAAAATGTGTTAAGGCTTTTTGACTTTTTTCTCGCCAACACTCTTTTGAAAAAGACGACAATAGTGTCTTGATTTCCTGACGTTTTTTTTTCTTTTCTGAGGAAATCATCTCACTCTTCTATCTTGTGGATAAATTGGAAAGTCCCTATTCAAGGGCTACTTCGCTTGAGCACATTCTTCAAGAATGGATTTGGTTTTCATATCAATTTTCGAAAGAATTTTTTGACCTTTCGACTTTAACTCCAAGTAATCACCCGCAATCTTCATGAGCGTGAGTACGGCAAGTTTTGATTCATCCAATCCCGAAGCACTTTTTCTTATGTTATCGGCCTCTTTGTAAACCCACTGGACAATGTCACTCGGAGAAATCTCCGAGGACTGAGTTGACTCAGACCTAAACCTTAATTTTTGCCCAAATATGACAAATTCCAAATTATCGCGTTGTTCAGACATATATCTAAGTTATTTCAGATATTTATTGGTGTCAACCAGGTAGTTCTGGCAGCCCAAAATTCTGCGCTGCCCAAGTGTTTTTAAATGATATTTTTGAGATATTCAGTAAGATCAAAACGGTCTAAATCATCGACCCCTTCGCCCACCCCAATATAAGAAATAGGAAGCTTTAATTTATCCACAATTCCAATGGCAGCACCGGCCTTAGAAGAACCATCACACTTAGTAAAAATAAGACCATCCAAATTTAGAGTTTTATGAAACTCCTCTGCTTGGCGCATCGCGTTTTGCCCAGTGATGGCATCCAAAACCAAAATCGTTTGGTGGGGAGCTGTTGTATCCAATTTAGAAAGAACATTTTTACTCTTTTTAATTTCTTCCATCAAATTAGCCTTGGTATGAAGACGCCCTGCGGTATCAATAATACAATAATCCGCCTTCTCATTAATAGCACGCTGAAGTGCTTCATAGGCAACTCCCGATGGATCGGCCCCTTCTTTGGCCCTTACCATGGTTGCCCCTGCGCGCTCACACCAAACTTGTAGCTGGTCAACTGCCGCGGCCCTAAAGGTATCACAAGCTCCAACCACCACATTGGCACCCTGACGAACCAAACGAGTCGCCACTTTACCAATTGTTGTTGTCTTACCTGCCCCATTAACTCCTACAATCATAATCACACGGGGAGATTCATGGCTTTCTTTATTAAAATCAAAAAGATAGTTCGGAACTTGCCCCTGATAATTTTCAATTTTAGAACGCAATATATTAGAGACAATCCCTTTAATCGATGCTTCAGAAAGATCTTCTGCCTTATCTGCCTCTGAAGAAAGTGTTTCAATAATTTCAGCAACAACTGATGGCCCCAAATCAGCGCCATAGAGAATTTCTTCAATTGACTCTAAAACTTCATTATCAATTTTATTCCCACGAATTAATGAAAAAATTTTACCAAAGATATCTTCACGCGTCTTAGAAAGCCCCTTACTCAAGCGCTCGGCCCAAGACATTTTAGGTGTAACAACTGATTCAACTTTTGGACGAACTTCTTCTTCAACTTTTTCACTTGGAGCGGCGGAAACGACGGGCCTAGACTCAGCCGGAACTTCCGTAGCTTGCGGGCGAGAAAGAAACATATAGAGGGAAACAATAATAAAAAATAAAATGGCCAATATTCCCCAGACATCTCCCGATGTCGCCTGATGAGGACAACCAACCGCAGTAAAAAAAGATTGCAAAAAAGAAATCAAAGAATCCATAAACGCTCCGTATTTTTCCGCATCATACAGAAAAGTTCACTAGAAAAAAAGAAAGTTTTCCACTAGACTCGCCTCATGAAAAGACTAAGAGCACAATTTATTTTGATTCAGGCCATTCGCGATTTTTTCAAAGAAGAAGGCTTATTAGATGTCCTTACTCCTCCGATGGTGGAAAATCCCGGAATGGAAACACATATTCACCCCTTTGCAGTGCATTCGACCTATAGAAAGGAAGCCACAGGGTGCTACCTTCATACCTCTCCCGAATTCCATATGAAGGAACTCATTTCTCAAGGTCTCACTGATATCTTTACAATATCTTATTGTTTTCGCGATGAACCCAAATCCCCTATTCACCGTGCCCAATTTTTAATGCTGGAATGGTATCGCGGCAAAGCACATTACACCCAAATAATGGATGACTGTGAAAAATTATTCAACTACTGCCTCCACCAAATGCAACAACAAGGCTTCCAATCGCAATTTAAAAATGGTGCCCCCAAAATGGAAAGGGCCACCGTAGATGAACTTTTTCAAAAACATCTTGGTTTTTCCATATTAGATTATCTAGATATCATGAAACTACGCGAGAAAATCAGAATTGACTTTCCTGATATCACTCTTCCCCAACATAGTCCTCAAATGCTCTGGGACGATTATTTCTTCTTACTCTTTCTCAACAAAATAGAACCACTCATTGCTCAAAAAGATTTTCTACTACTCTACGAATATCCGGCCCCCCTTGCGGCACTATCAACACTTAAAAAAGAAGATCCGCGCGTTTGTGAGCGCTTTGAAATTTACGTCAAGGGCGTTGAGCTCGCGAACTGTTTTAATGAGCTTTTGGATATTGAAGAACAAAAAGAGCGCTTCCAAATACAAAAAGAGGAAAAAAAATTGCTTTATGGGTATGAATTGCCTGAACCTCAAGTGCTTTATCAGGCACTTGAAAGAGGACTGCCGACTTGTGCTGGAATAGCTCTTGGCGTTGAAAGACTACTGTACAGTGTTATTGATATTGAAAATCCATTTTATAATTAGAGAACTATTTTAAAAACTGTTCCCTCTTGTTTATTAGAAACAAATGAAATTTCCCCTTGTAAATAACGCTCTACCAGCATTTTTGAACTAAAAGCACCTAAGCCTCTTCCTATGCCTTTTGTTGAAAAGCTTTTAGTAAAGACTTGGGGTTGAACATCCTCTGCAATAACACGCTTGTTTTTCACAAAAAACTCAGCTTTATTTTCATCATTTTTTCTGGCACTTACAACGACAATTGCGTCATTGCCTTCTTCTTCTAGTGCATTCTTTATCAAATTGAGAAGGACCCTGGAGAGCAAAGCTCTATCGGAAAAGAAGTCAAAAGATTCAGAACCTTCCTCCAGTACAATATGTTTTCCCTGCACGTAGCTGAATGAACTATAAAAACCAATAAATTCTTTTAAAAAATCCTGGCTATTAAGAGATGATTTTTCAACACGCAAATTACCGGCTTCCATTTTTATAAGCTGCTGCTGCGCTCTGATTTCATCCAATAATTTAGCGACAATATTTTTGACCATTTCTAAAATTCGATTTTTATCTTCGTATGCCGTCTTCTCAAAAACTTGAATAAATCCCTGTAGGGCACCAGTGGTATTGATTAGGTCATGAAAAAAAATATGTTCTAAATGTTCTCGTTGTTTTTTTTCTCGGATATCTGTTAACGAAACAACAATGTAAGCTTCTGTTTCAATCTCAAGAGGTGAAGTTTTAACCATAAAATGATGGGCGATACCATCGTGAGATTGCAACATACACTCTTGTTCTGCTTCCTTTCCCGCAACCCCTTTTAATAATGCGGAAAAGACACCACAATTAATGCAATCCTGCGATGAACCACAAGCCTGCTTTTCCTCAATCCAATGCTGGCAATTGAAAACGTCTCCCAAGCGACGCCCTAAAGACTCATCCACTTTATCTTTGTTTAAATACTTTTGCAGCTCTGCATTTATATAAACCACCTGCATATTTCTATTGAGGATAAGAACAAAATGCTTAATAGAATTGATCATCAAATCAAAAAAAGAATTTTTGCCAATACGATTTATAAAATCGGTATGAGCTTTTTTTAGCATCTCTTCTGATGCATAAACATCAGGGTCATACGCGAAATTCGTATTTCCCACAATCTCTGAATATTTTTTAATCATTTCGTTTTTGTTTTTTTTCATAGGCTACTTCCACATTACGCACTCACTCTACCTTAGATTCTCTCATTTCTCTTTGCGGCAGATAAGTGCAAATCTCACTAAGTTTTCTTAACATCAAAACCAAGACCCCAAGCCCAAAGGCATATTTAAATTCAAACCCAGCAGCCACTGATCTTCGCGATCTAATCCCGTAGTTACTCCCAAACGATATTTTTTGAAATGCCAAAGACCCGGATAAAGATTAAGTTTAAAACGACTGTTCTGCACGGAATTGATCAGCAAAGCATAACTCAGCTGCTCTTCGCGATCATAATAAGTTGCAACACTTAGCCGCCCCTTCTTGTTAACTGGATCAGTAAAAGTCACTCCGGCAGCGAGAGTAAAGAACTCCTTTTCGGAATACTCATAACTAATTCCTCCCAATACCTTTAATCCAAAAAGAAAAAAAGGACGCAACTTGGAGACAAATAGATTGGGACGGATGGTAAAATCAGAAGCCGCATTCATAATGTGAGAATCTTCCGGATTATAAAGGGGCTGATCGCCCCACGTACGCAGATAGAGTTTTTCAAAAAAAAAGGAAGCAATTCTATCATTTAAAAAAATAATATTTCCGGCAATATCGTAAAAAAATAAGTCTGCAAAATTATCATGGCTAGTAACGTCAGGATTGGAAAGTTCATAAGCTTCGTTGCCGATATGGCCTGCATAATGAACGAAGAGAGATGAAAACAAAGGGAAGGGAGTTTCATTTTGTTTCATGCGCTCGTAAAGATGGCGAAAGTCATTGCCTGTGCCAATCGTATGCAGCCCCAAATTTACAAGGGCCCGCTCTCCCAAAAATTCATCCTTGATCCACTTTTCATATCCTCCATCGTCACGAATGGAACGATCAGGATGGCGTATACGACGAAAAACTTCTTCGTGATTTTTCCAATAATGCTTTTGACTAAAGTAAGGCTCATTTTGGGCCACATCAAAGGCCATATTCAAATACTGTCTAATGGGCCGGTAGGTATCTGTTTGCGAAACCAGATTATAAGAGGGAGGCAATGCCCCCCAAGCAAGGGCCTGCCTCAACGCAAGAATGACAAACAGTAAAATGCGCATACTAAACTTTTATTTTTTTCTTTTGCAATAACCAAATAACAATCAAAGATGCAATAAGAAGAACTGCTGCCCATAAAAGAGAAGACCACTCCTGCAAAATTAGATAGCCTGTAAAAAAGAGAAAGCTATAAACAAAAATAACGGAACTCAACCACAAAGAAACTTTCTGGAAAACTGGCTCCTTTTCTCCCTCCAGTCTTTCTAAAAAAGGAAGAGGAAATGTTTCCTTCTTGGTCAACCAAGTTGAAAGCAACCAAGCAATTGTTGTAAAAGCAACAATGAAGAAAAAGCTTTTGGGATTTTGCATAATCCCTTGATTCCATGAGGGATCAAAGCGCGCAAATACATAATGAGTAAGAATATAAGCCAAAATGGGAGCCACCGTCGCTACAATTTCGGCAATCGCATTAATACGCCCCCAAAACCAACGAATAATGAGAATAAGCCCCAGTCCTGCACCGCACTCAATTAAAAACTGCCAAACGCCCGAAATAGTCTCCATCAATGAGGTAACGAATAAGGCAATCAGCATCAAGGCGAAAGTAACAATTCGTCCAAAAAGCACGGCCTTTTCTTTGTGATTACCCCAGAAGCGAAGATAAAAATCGTTCACAATATAACTTGTTCCCCAATTTAACTGAGTCGAGATAGTGCTCATATAAGCAGAAAAGAACGCAACTAAAAGCAAGCCCTTAAGACCTGCAGGCAAAAAATCACGCATGACATAGAGAAAGCCCAATTTTTTATCCGCCACTGCCAAATCCGGATAGAGCTTTAGAGCACAAAGGGCCACAATGATCCAGGGCCAAGGACGCAAAGCATAGTGCGCAATCTGGAAAAATAAAGTTGCACCCAAAGCATGCTTTTCATTTTTAGCACTCATCATTCTTTGAGCAATATAACCACCACCGCCCGGCTCATTACCGGGATACCAGCTAGACCACCACTGCACGCCCAGTAGGGCCAAAAAAGTTCCTATCGATATCACAAACCCCTTTCCGACATCTGCTCCTGTCGTGGGAAAGAAAGAAAAAGTCCAAGCCGGTAAATCCGCTTTCAGCCCTTGAACTCCGCCAACTTCTGGCGAATTCAACACAATCACGGCCAAAACAATGCATCCAATGATCGCCAGAAAAAATTGAAAAACATCGGTATAAACAACTCCTAAAAGACCAGAAACAGCAGAATAAATAGCAACCAAAAGCATCAGGCCAAACATGACAGGCAATAGCAAAGAATCAGGTACTCCAAAGAACACCTTTACAATACCCATCATCGCTAAATTTACCCAGCCAATGACCAGTGCATTCATAAATACACCAAAATAAAGAGCACGAAAGCCCCTTAAAACGGCAGCACTTTTTCCTTGATAGCGCAGTTCAATGAATTCCAAATCAGTCAAAATATTAAGACGTCGCCAATAGCGAGCAAAAAAGAAAACGGTAAACATACCGCCAATCAACATATTCCACCAAAGCCAGTTGCCGGCAATACCATACTGCGCAACTAACTCAGTTACCGCCAAGGGCGTATCGGCCGCAAAAGTCGTGGCAACCATGGAAATCCCCAATGCCCACCACGGAATAGAACGTCCTCCGAGAAAAAAATCATCAGCACTTTTTTCGGCACGTTTCTTAAAATAAAGTCCCACAAAAACAGTCAGCACAATATAGAGAGCAACAATCAAATAATCCCAAAATACCAATTTCAAAAGATCACCTGCCTACATAAGATGGTTAAGAACTTTATGAAGTTTAAGAGCGATTTCCACTTTAATGTGATCGACACTATTCGTTCTGGCCCAAGCTTGGTGATAAAGCGCATTGTCATTTTTGCGTAAAGCATTTTTCCAAAATTGAGGATAGCGTTTTGCAATATCTGCTGAAAACACAGCATACCAATTCTCTAAGTCTTCGCGATTAAGTTTTAAAACTTCAAGGAGGTCCAAGGTTTTATCCACAACCAATCTTTTCAGAGCAAAAAATCTCATGTCCTTTAAAACCTCTGGGCGAACTCCTTGATTTAAATATTTCTCCAAAAACTCATCGACGAATTGAACAAGGCGCTGAGAGCAGTCCTCATCGTAATTTAACAAAGCGGCATAAACATCATCGACCATCAAAGCGCGATAAATCCCCTCGCGCGTTGCCCCTTGGTTAAGGGTATTAAGCCACCTGCGAAAGTCGGAATCTTCCGCTTTGCTTCGACGGGTTAACTTAAATAACTCATCGATAAAAGCATAATTGTATTTTTCTTGATCCTGTTGAGGGAGCGAATAAAATTTTGCTCGCACAGAATCCTTCCAATCATAATTATCTGTCGATGTAGAACTTTTTTTAACTTCAGGAATTTTAGGTAAAGCAACAGTTTGTTGAACTTCACCCAACCAAGCATCAGCCTTCTCTTTGCCAAAAACCTTAACCACAAGAGGACGTGCTTTTTCCTTAAGCTGATCCACCCATCCCATTTTTTCATCGGCCCAAGCCACATTCATCATAAAGATCAAACTCAGTGTAAACGCTAACACTCTCATAGCACTCTCCTTAATTAATAAATACTTAGAGTATTTTATAGGGGAAAGGCAAAACCACCAAAGAGAACCTTTTTGCCCAGATTCTTTGCCTCACAATACTTGATACAATGAGGGGAGCATAGGAGGGAAAAGTGTTATCTTTTCTAGCGAAATTTCAAAAATCACAGGCACGGCAAATTTCAGATTTGGTCAAAACAGATCTCGAGGAACTGTTTGATAAATTTAATCTCCAAATTAATGCCCGTTTTAAAGAAATAGAAGCACGCCTCATCAAACTAGACCGCAACCTCGAATTGCTAGAAACGAGGCTCACCACAAAAGAGATTAGTGATAAACAAACTTATGGCCACTTGAGCTATAAAATGGCCGAAATCAGCAATCAAAAAATGAAAAAAGAAGTTAATCAACTGCGCGATCAACTAGAAGGCATTCGCCGCGCCAAAATTGACCAATAAACAATCCGATCTTTAAATACGATGGACTTAGAGAATCTCCCCAACTAAATCAATCCCCGCAGTCTCTGTGATCTGAACTTGCACAACATCACCGACATTTGCCTTGCCGTCATTAATAATAACAAGTCCATCAATGTCAGGAGCCTGCCCCTGCGTTCTCCCCGCCAAAAACATATTGGAATCGGGATGCACACCTTCAACTAAAACCGAAAGAATTTGCCCGACCAAAGATTTGTTCTTCTTTGCCTGAATACGCTCTTGCAACATGTAAGCCTTCTTTTGACGGCGACGAACAATTTTAGGATCAACCTTATCCTTCATGCGATAGGAAGCTGTTCCTTCTTCATCAGAATAGGCAAAGATTCCCACTCGGTCCAATTGTAGCTCCTTAAGTCCATCCAAAAGATCTTGAAACTCTTCTTCTGTTTCCCCCGGGAAACCGGCGATCAAAGAAGTACGAATGATGATATTAGGAATTTTTTCGCGCAAAAGGTTTACCAATTGAACAACTCTTTTTTTAGTCACTTTGCGATTCATTTTTTTCAAAATGCGATTATTAAAGTGTTGAATAGGCATATCGATATAAGGACAAATCTTTTTAGAATTGGCCATGATATCAATCCACTCTTCTTCTAAATCGTCAGGATAGCAATAAAGAATGCGAATCCATTCAATACCTTCAACCTTTTCTAAAGCGCGCAAAAGATTACTGGCCGTATTAGTCTTATCATTCAAGTCTTTGCCATAAAGAGAAAAATCTTGAGAAATCAAGTTGAGTTCTTTAACTCCCTGCTGGGCCAAGATTTCGGCCTCTTTGACTAAAGACTTCACGCGCCGCGAACGCACGCGTCCGCGAATAGAGGGAATAATACAATAAGTGCAAAAGCGATCACAGCCTTCAGAAATTTTGAGCCAAGCAGTGTGAGTTCCTGTGGTCAAAAGACGTTCATCTTTTTCACTATGAATAAAATCTAAATGAGAAGCAATAGTCTTTTGTCTCAACTGATGTGCTTCTAATTGGCGAATAAGTTTAACAATATGCTGATACTCTCCTGTTCCCACAAAAAGATCAACTTCCGGCAAAACCTCTTCCAATTCTTCGGTATAGCGTTGAGGCAGGCAGCCAGTGACTACAAGGTGCCGGCAATTTCCTTTTTCTTTGTAATCAGACAATTCTAAAATGGTATCGATAGATTCTTTTTTCGCGTCACCAATAAAAGAGCAAGTATTAACAATAATCAGCTCCGCTTTTTCCGGTTCACTGACAATTTCAAAATCATCTGTGCAAAGCTTGCCCAACATAACTTCGGCATCGACTCTATTTTTGGCACAACCCAAAGATGCCATATAAATCGTCTTCATTTTTACCTCTTTTTCAAATTCTTGCCCTTTCTTATCAAAATTTTAGCCATTTACCAATCGCTATTGCCCCAACCTGTTGCATTTACATCATCATGAGAACTCTTTTCTACTTCTATATTTTCGTCTTAATTGCTGCCCCCCTATTTGTCAGCAACAACTCTTTTCATGTTCAAAAACCATCCCCTTTGCCTGCTCCTGCCCAGAAACTAATCAATAAGTTCCACAATCCCCAACTGGCCCAAATTATGATCAAATATCTCACAGGTGGAGGTGGGAAAATCCCCAAAGAAATAAAGAAAATTCACCAACAAACGGGAACCCTCCATCTGTTCACGCCTTCGGGATTACATTTTCAAACCCTCTTTAGCTGCGTAAAACTTCTAAAATTCATCCCCTCAATTAGAAGCTACTTTCCCATGTTGGTACTTGTGATGTTCGCCTTTCTCTTATATCTTCCCAAACTTTTTGCCTTAAAACGTGTGGCTTGCTTCAAAACACTGCAGGTTCTCGTTCCTCAAAGCTCTCCTTTTATTCTATTTAGTCTTAGCTTTGTGGCCGATATTCTGATGGGAAACACCCAAGCATCTCCCTGGAGTTTTATTTTAAGTCTGCTCTTTTGGGGCCCTATTCTCATTTATACCCAAAAAGGGGAACTCTCCCTTTTCTGGGTCCTACTCTGCTCCAATATCATCAGTGCCTATATTTTTAAGCAGACTCTCTTTGTCTCTGCCCTCTTTCTTAATATTCCCCTGACCCTACTTTTTTGTCTTTTGTATCCCATATGGTCTTTTGCCTTTTGGACCCAGCTTCCATGGCATGCGCCAATTTTGGAATCGACCTTAAAGATTTTTTTATGGATTCAAAAACACTTACTCGATATTCTGCCTCAAGCCTTTTGGATTCCCGACCTATTTTCAATAACAGTCATTCTTATTCTACTTGCGCCAATTCCTTTCAAAAAAGCCCTTCTACTGCTTTGTCTCTTTATCCCTCAAGCCTTAGAACACCCTCAAGAAGAAGGCTTCTCCATCTCCTCCAAAAGGTTTTGCCCTATCCCCTTAAGACCCCCAACACGAATTCGGTATCATGAAAAATCATATCGCAGCTTTCATGACGCAGGAGTGATGTGTCAGCATAAATTTTGGAAAGGGAAGTTTTATTCTTTTTGCACAAAAAAAAGCCGCTCAAAAGAGCGGCCTTTTATAAAAATAAATCAATGATTTTGATTATTTTACATTCATCACTTCAGCAAGTTTGTTAAATGTTTTTTCTTCGCGAATCACATAACGCATATTGCTTTTGATTTGCTCATTGCCGAGATACATTTTTTTAAGCTCTTCAACGCCCATTCCGGCACCTTGGCTCATTTCTTCAATCTTAGCCACTAGATCATCTTCTGTTGTTTCAATTTCATAGTGGTTTGCCAAATGATCAAGAATCAAACCTGAGCGCACTTGGAACTCAGCTTTCTTTTGAATATCATCATTCCATTTAGTGAAATAATCTGCAACCATAGCGTCATTGAAACCTTGGCGTTTCAAATTACTAGAAATATCTTTTTCAATAGAATCACGTTGTTGTGCAACAAGAGAAGCTGGAACATCAAAAGCATTGTCTTCAACCAATTTTTCAATGATTGCTTGGTTCAATTTTTCTCTGCTTGCTCTTTCTTTGTTGGCAAGTAGAAGACTTTTGGTTTTAGCTGTAAAATCTTCAACTGATTCATAACCAAATTCTTTGGCCAATTCATCGGTGAAATCTGGAAGCACTTTCTTTTTGATTTCGAGAAGTTCAACTTCAAAAGTCACTTCTGAATTTTTCAAATGCTCAGCATGATAATCTGCAGGGAAAGTCACTTTTAGATCACGCTTTTCATCTTTTTTCATACCGACCATTTGTTCCTCAAAACCAGGGATGAATTGGCCTGAACCGATCTCAAGCATGTACTCTTCGCCTTTCATGTTTTCAGGCTTTTCACCATCACTCATGATTCCTTGGAAATTCATAACTGCGGTATGACCATTTTCAAGAGCAACATTTTCTTCAATGGCGATCATCTGAGCTTTGCTTTCCAAATAGCGATTTTTTGTTGCTTCGAATTCTTTATCTTCAAGCACTGTGGCTTCTTTTTCAAAGCTGTATTTTTCATAAGGCTTAAGGCTTACTTCTGGAAAAATTTCAACTTTAACTTCAAAGCTAACAGATCTTTTCTCTGCTTCATAATTTGTATTATTGAATTGAGGATAGCCAACTGGACGGAGACTTTCCTTCTTCATTGCTTCAAAATATTCTTGAGTAATAAACTGGTAAAGAGCTTCGTTCTCAACTTGTGCACCATATAATTGCTTTACAACAGCAATAGGAGCCTTCCCTTTTCTGAATCCTTTTAGGTTGGATTCTTTTTGCTTTTTCACTAACGCATTTTCAATCTGGCTAGACAAATCAACTGCATCAAAATTAAAGAGCAATTTTCTAGTACAATCATTCACATTCTCAATTTTGTAGGACATCTAAACTTCCTTTGTAAGTTAGCACTTAAATCATTTTGATTAGTAATAGTGGGGAGGAAGGTAACATATTGAAGCTAAATGTCAACTATTGAACGGTGCCGGTCTTGCGCTCCATGTCATAAAATTCGATTATATTGCTCGCGCGATTACGATCGAAATAATAGTGTTCGGGGTTTGTTTCTGAACGCTGGATTACAGAGAGAATTAGATTAATCTCCTCAAAATAGTTGAGACTCTCCAAAATCATTTGTTTGACTCTAATGTCCTCAATCATAAATAGAGCACCAAAATGCAAAATATGTTGGGGTGATACCATTTCTTGCCAAATTGCTTGGCGATGGGAAGCATCAAAAACTTTTTCTTCTAACCAGTTCTTGAGGGCACGTCCAATTTCTACCACCTCCTTCTGGTGCCGCCAAATCTCTTGAACAGGACTGGCATATTCCAAAATTCGAATGGAGCAAAAAATGCAAGGCTTAATCTGCAAAGAAAGAATCAGCTCACCCTTCTTCTCTCCTTGCATGAGCACATACAGGCTGCCATCCTCTCGCATTTCAAGAGTTTTGGGGCGGGCCAATGTCACAGTATTACAAGAAACCAGATCTTGAGTTTCCATATTGGGGAGGGTTAAAGCAACGGCGATATAATCCTCTTCTCTTTCCGCACGCAAAATCTCTGCGATCATTTCCTTATTGGAAATCAGAAGCGGTAGGCTCGTATCAGGAAAGAGCACCGCATTCAACAGGGGAATCACAAGCATTCTCTGTATGCTATTTTCCATGGTGCCTATTCTATCTCCATGCGCGAAAGTTTTTTTAAATTTACCTTATTTCAATATATTAGAAATGTGCTACAATGCTGCTATTACTAACTTTAGCCAAGTATTGCTGTCATATGAGTAAGAAAGCCACCCTTTTTGAGCCTCAGCCTGTCCTCATGACCCCAATTTGGTCAGGAACCAAGCTAATTCCTTTTAAACAAGATAAAAAACAACCGTGCTGTAAGATCGGTGAATCTTGGGAAATATCTTTTATTGAAGGAAAAAGTAGCTTTCCTCCAGATTTCGAAGAAAAGACCCCTTATTTGGTTAAATTTATTGATACTCAGTATTTTTTATCGATACAAGTCCACCCCAATACAGAACAAGCTCGTGCCCACGGAAAAATGTCAGGCAAGGAAGAGTGCTGGCTCATATTAGAGGCAGAAGAAGGATCTGGCATTTATCTGGGCAGCAAAAAAGGTGTTTCACAGCAAGAATTTAAAAAGAGATTAAAAAATCGCGGTGATATTACAGAGCTACTTAACTTTATTCCCGTTAAGAGAGGCGACTTTTTCTTCATTCCCGCAGGGACTGTGCATGCCATCGGCCCCAAGATAACCCTTTTAGAAGTACAGCAGAGCGCGGATATCACTTACCGCGTTTTTGACTACAACCGCAAAGACGATTCCGGCAATCTCCGCGAACTCCATATTCAAGAAGCTATGGACTGCATTAATTTTTCAGATGCTCACCTAAAACGAGTCCTCTCCGCTGCCCAAAAAGAGGTTTTTTCCACAAATCAAAAACTCATTTCGCATCATGATTTTGATGTATCAATCTTAGAAATTTCAGGAACCAGACACTTGACTCTCCAAGACAATAAAAGAGCACATAGTCTCGTTGTCCTCGAAGGAAAACTTCAAATAGAAGACCGAGAGCTTACCCAATATCAAAGTATACTCCTCTCCCAAACTCTTTTGGGAGTAGAACTCTTGGGCAATGCGATTGTGGCCCTAATAGAATGAGGAATCACTTTATGAAAAATTTTTTGTTGTTAGCCTTGTTCTTGGTTATGGGATGCAAAGAAGAATGTGCACTCAAACAGCGCGGTACAAACTTTACTCTCGAAAATGTGCGCGGTGCAATTTCTAATATCAAAATTGTCTCTTGGCCACGAGGGCCCGCAGAAAAAGCTGGCATTAGTCTGGCCGCAATCATTTCTGTCGATCTCCCTCTGATTAAAAAAGATGATGCCGAAATACTACAAAAAGAACTTTTTGTAGACTCTTGGCTAGTTCAATACCAAAGAACAAGCGATACCGGGACTGAAACATTAGGCTATCTCAGTATTCCGCTTTTCCAAGAAAAAAGTAAAAGAACGCGGCTCTATCTACGCCCCGAAACGGTCTACTTTCAAATGACCTATGCAGCTGGATACAATTCTCCTCGCTTTCAAAACTTCACGTGTCCCGCCTTTAATCATCGCAAAAGCATCAGCCGCTACGGAGTTGAAAGTGAGTCCAGAGATCCTGAAATTCTAGGTATTGCCTTTGATCGCCCCTTAAAAGCAAATCCTTTTCCGCCTGAGTTAAAGCCTACAATGTTCAATGGCGGCGTTAGTCTTATTGGCGAATACCGAGCATCCTTTGCTCTTTACAACTCGCAGACCAAAACAATTAATTCAAGTTTTGTCGTAGCTGAAAATGTGGCAAAAATTACAGAAGAAGAAATTCACCCTCTAAAAGAATGTGAAGGAAAAAGAGCTGAAGAACTGTCTACCCCAGCAGAGGGAGGCAGTTATAAAGATTTTAGATTTGGCAATTAATTGAACTGACAGCGAATCGGATAAACAAGCTGATGTCCCTGGGGAGAAACGATCGATAGAGTATCGCCCATTTGTCCAGGATGCTCGCGATCTTGCAAATAAGCAATGTGCTTTTCACCCTCAAAGAAAAAAGTATTCGTCACTGATTTGTCTCCGATACTGGATGGCATACGTCGCATCTCAAGAAATGCCTTATGTCCGTCTTTAACCATAAAAACTTTTCCGTTTTCAGCGCTGAATTCAATGCGGCCACCAAGACTGGTACATTTTAAAGGGGCGGCCCATAGACTCAGACTTGTCAGTAAAAGCATTAGAATAATTAGAGTTTTCATGGTTTTCTCCCTTGTTCTCATCTTTATATAGAGCAAAGGATGTGCCAAAAGACACTCGGTGATTTCAGCTACTTACACCAAAACCACTGTTTACAAGCAAAACTGCTGTTCACAATTTAGACATTAACCATTGCGATCGAGATCTAAAATGGCCGCAATATTGGACTTCACAATTCCTTCCACAAAATCCCAATCCATCAGATCTTCTTGATCACAAGTCTGATGATAGCAAGGATTATGATTGTCCCAATCTTCAATGGTCAAGTGGGCCGAGACTCCCTTTTTGGCAAAGGGCTCATGATCCGAGCGCGATGCCGGCATCATAATCTCTGATTTATAAGGCGTAATGGTTTGAATGATTTCAGCAATACGACGAGCATCAGCTTCGTATTTGCTATCTGTTTGCACCGTCACCATATTTGTTTTGTTGTAGCCAATCATATCCATATTAAAAAGCATGCGAATATCTTTGATGGTACCTTCTCGGGCCATTTGCGAAGCCAGTGCTTTACTGCCATAAAGCCCAAGTTCTTCAGCATCAAAGGTGACAAAGAGAATATTGTGATTCATTTTTTCTTGCGACAAAATACGGGCCGCTTCTAAAACTCCGACCGTACCAGAGGTATTATCGTCGGCACCGGCAAAGGCTTTTCCAACGGTATCATAGTGTCCGACGATCGCGATGGTCTTGGCATTTTCCCCTGGCCCTTTCTTTTGCGCAACAACATTGCAATAGGGTGTTCCATTGGAAAAGGCGTAACAAACCCTTTTCGCCTCAAGGCCCAAAGCCCTGAACTCAGCAAGGATCATATGCTGGGCCGTTTCACTTCCTGCCGTTCCAGCTTTACGCGTTTCAATATTCACTAAATTTTGTAAATCACTCTGCAATCGACTCTTAGAAACTTGAGAAACGATATTCAAGATATCTTGTGAAAGCTTTCGCTTTCCGATTTTCTCAGAGGGGATCTCGTTAACCTCTCCCCAGCCCAATTTTTTTAAACCAGCAGAAGAAAGCAAAGCACTGTCTTTTTTAAGCTGAACCACCCAAGTTTGTTTGCGCTTAAAAACGGTGCTCGTATTTTTGGCAATTTTTTTCTGAAGGTCTAAATTGGGAGTGTTCACCAAATAATAATCGCCTGTTTGGGCCCAAAGAGAAAACGGCAATAAGGCTAGAAGTAGAAATTTCACAAGCGCTCCTTCTTTTAAAAATTCACAGCACTATAACACGGTGCACAATCGCTTGAAACGAGTTTATTATTATTTGAATTATTTTCATTTTCAGTAAAAAGAGAAAGACAACTGGCTGTTTTCATTAGGATCAAAACCAAATTTAACCCCTAGGCCAACCAAGCGCACGGCTTTACATTCACCTCGTTCAAAAGCCTGCTCTAAGAGTTCATAGCACAGAGACAAATCAATTTCACTGGTGATTTTTTCGGCAGTCGTTGAAGAAAAATCTGAAAATTTTAGTTTAATGACGAGCGCCTTAATTCTATAAAAACTGGTCTGCTGTGCAAGGCGCTCCTCCAATTCTTCAATAAAGCGCGGCAATACCAAGCGACATTCATCCAAGGTTGAAAGATCATTGGGAAAAGTATGCTCCACGCTTAGAGATTTACGAAAAGAACGCGCCTCAACTTTGCGTTCATCAATTCCGCGCGCCATATCGAAAATATCTCTGGCCCTATTGCCAAATATTTGTTCAAGCTGATCCCACTCTAAATTTTGCAAATCGGCACAGGTTTGCAGGCCCAATGCCTTCATTTTTTTTTCAGTGACAGCCCCAATTCCAAAGAGCTTACGAACAGGCAAAGGACGCATAAAAGCATCTAGTTCATCAGGCCTTACAACTTTAATGCCATTGGGCTTATTCCAATCACTGGCTATTTTGGCAACTAGTTTATTGGGGCCAACGCCAGCAGAGGCCCTTAAACCGCGTTCTTTCCAAATCAAACGACGAATTTCCTCCGCAATTAAACTCGCAGATCCTTCAAAATGCAGAGCATGAGTCACATCGAGAAAAGCTTCATCCAGCGAAAGTGGCTCGATGATATTGGTAAAACGCCTAAAAATTTCATGGATTGCACGACTCTCTTTTTCGTACTTTTCAAAATCAGGAGGTACTAAAATAAGATCAGGACACTTACGCAAAGCTACGGAGGTAGAAAGAGCAGCCTTTACTCCAAAACGACGCGCTTCATAGTTTGCCGTGCACAGAACACCTCGTCGACTGGGATCTCCTCCAACAGCAACCGGTTTTCCCTTTAAAGAGGGATTATAGAGCTCCTCAACTGCAGCATAAAAGCAATCCATGTCCACATGAATAATTTTTCTCATATCACCTAGTATGGAGGAAAAAGTGTGTCCTTGAAATATCTGCCAATAAAAAAACTAAAAATAAAGTTAAAATTGAAGCACCATGGCCCTATACTCAATAGACAGCTTGCTTTTCAAAAAGGATTTTATGGATTTTACAACAATATCCCCACTCAGCGAAAAAAACATAAACTCGTATAATTATGATTCTTTCTTAGAAGCTGTTGCAAAAATTGGACAACTCGCTCAAGGCCAAAAAGAGTGGCGCGAACAGACTGTTGGTGAACGCATTCATATGCTCACCGCATTTGCCTCCGCATTAGAGCAAAATATCACCGCTGGTGCTAAGCTCATGGAACAAGAGATGGGTAAACTGCAGAGTGAAGGAGAAGCTGAAATAAGAAAATGCTTGGTGCTCATTAAACGCTATTTTGAAAATGCTGAAAAATGGTTGAAGCCAGAAGAGCACCAAGTTGACGGGATATCACATGAAATCCATTTTGAACCAATTGGCGTTCTATTCTCCATCATGCCTTGGAACTTTCCCTATTGGCAGGTTTTGCGCTTTGCTATTCCCACCCTTTTAGCAGGCAATACCGTGCTCCTCAAACACGCAGATAATGTATCCGGCACGGCAAATTTTTTAAGCAATTTATTTGCCCAAGCAGGTCTTTCTCAACTCTTTACTAATACCATTTGTACACATGAGACAGCGGCCCAAATAATATCCCATCCTCTCATTCGCGGAGTCAGCTTCACAGGAAGCGCCAGAGGGGGGGCGGCCGTAGCAGAGTGCGCGGGAAAGAATCTAAAAAAAGTCATCTTAGAGCTTGGAGGTTCCGATCCCTTTATCGTTCTTGAAGACGCCAATATTGATCGATCCGTTGAGGCGGCGGCAATTTCTCGTTTTATGAATGCCGGTCAAGTTTGCATTGCTGCCAAAAGATTATTCGTTCACCAAAAAATCGCTAATGAATTCATAGTAAAGCTCCAAAAGAAAATCGCCCAAATTGACATGGCCCCTTTAGTAAGTGCTAGTGCACTTTGCACTTTAGAAAATCAATTACAAGATGCACTGTCGCAAGGAGCGTCAGTTCTTTGCGGAGGGAAAAGAGAAAAGAGACCCGGCTTTTATTTTGAGCCAACGTTACTGCGCGTAGAAAATAATAACCCTTCTCTTAAAATTATTTCGGAAGAAGTATTTGGTCCACTAGCACCTATTATTTCTTTTGAAAATATCGAACAAGTTATTGCCATGGCCAATGATCACGAACTGGGATTGGGCGCATCTATTTGGAGTGAAAATAATGCCAAGGCAAAACAGATTGCCCAAAGGATAGAAGCGGGAGCAATCTTCATCAATTCGCTAGTTAAATCAGAACCCCTCATGCCCTTTGGGGGGATCAAAAAGAGTGGATTTGGCAGAGAACTAGGACGCTTTGGATTGCTGGAATTCTGCAATATCAAAACATACAATTGCTACTAGTTTTAATTATTTTCGAATTCTTCTTGAATTTTTTCAAGCTCCGACCAACGCGCATATAAGCGATCTAATTCCGCTTGTGCCTCTCCCATCTGTTGCGAGAGTGCTTGCAACTTGGTCGCATTACTGAGATTTTCATCGCGTTGACTTTCCTGTGTCAAATTTTCCAGTTTTTCTTCTGCCGCAAAAATGCTCTCTTCCATGGAATCCCATTCCTGCTGTTCCTTAAAAGAAAACTTTTTCTTTTTGCGATTGACTCGAATATCTTTGCTCTTTTCTTCTACGCGCACGACTTCGCGTTTTTCTTTGCGTCGCGATTCAATATAAGCTTCCCACTGACGAATATCTGAAAAGACTTCAAGTTCAGGCTCTCCGAACTCGGAGCGCTCAAAACTAATTATGGTATTAGAAACCTGATCTAAAAAGTAACGATCGTGCGAAACCAAAATAACAGCACCATTAAAATCAGATAAAACCGATTCCAAAACATCTAAGGTGGCCATATCCAAATCATTGGTAGGCTCATCCAACACCAGCACATTCGCCTCAATCAGCATTAAGCGAGCAATTAGAAGACGACTTTGTTCCCCTCCTGAAAGCTTATAAACGGGCATTTCCATTTGTTCAGGACGAAAGAGAAAGCGACTAAGATAGCTCTTTATATGAACTCGATTACCGCGAAAATCCACATGGTCCCCTTGGGGACAAAGACATTTTTCTAAACTGAGATCGACGTCTAAACTTTCGCGATTCTGCTCAAAATAGGCAATTTTCAAATCATCAGCATGTAGCACACTGCCTGTGTCGGGTGCGAGGTTTTTGCTGAGAATTTTAATCAAAGTTGTTTTCCCACAACCATTATTCCCTAAAAGACCTAGACGCGTTTTAGGACTTATCAAAAAATCCACTGCCGGAATAATTTTTTTCTCACCAAAGGCTTTAGAAACTTCTTTAAGCTCAATGAGCTTTTTAGGATTTTTTTCCGCTTCTTGGAAATCAATTTTGGCAACAAAACTCATATTTCTTTTAGAAGTAACATCCACTTGTTCAGCAAGTTCATGGGCCCGCTGAATCCGCGCCCGCTGTTTTGTGCCCCTAGCCTTAACGCCACTGCGCAACCAATCAGTCTCACGGCGCAAGGTATTGCGCATGCGATCTTCCTGACGTTGCTGAATTTCCATTATCTCTTCTTTGCGCGTTAAATACTGAAGATAATCCCCTTTAACCTTCATCAATCCCTGAGGCAGTCGACGATCAAGTTCCATAATATGATTAGAAACTCGCTGCAAGAACAAACGATCATGGGTGATGATCAATGTTGCAAAACGACTTTGCGCCAAAAATCGCTCCAACCACATAATACTTTCCACATCCAGATGGTTGGTCGGCTCATCCAGCAAAAATAAATCCGGTCCCTTGATCAGTTCTCGCCCTAAAGCAACGCGTTTTTTTTGTCCTCCAGAGAGTAATTTTATTTGTTCATGAAGGATTTCGGAAAGTTCTAATTTTGAGGCCATTTCTCGAACTTGAGATTCAATTTCCCACTGTTCACCTTTGCCTTGCATACCTTCTTGCAGTGTTGAAAAGACTGTTGCCTCAGCTTGAAAAGAAGGAACTTGCTCTAAAAAAGCAATTTTCAATCCGCCCGCCAAAGAAAGATTACCTCCATCCAAAGGCTCGATACCGGCCAAAATTTTCAACAAGGTCGATTTCCCTGCCCCATTAGGCCCAATCAAACCAATGCGCTCTGACGATTCAATAGAAAAGCTTAAACTCGAAAATAAATTCTGCAGCCCGAAAGATTTACTCAGTTCATAGGCGTTGACTAAAATGCTCATGACATCCTTTCTATTTTCTTTTGCGAAGCAAGCATTGCCCCTGTCATTTTATAGAGCATACGCATGCCGACATTAGCATCCCACTCATCCCATTTATTAAAACTAGGCGCCACTTCGACTAAATCAAATCCCACGATCGTTCTTCCACTGGCAACAATTTTTTGGAAAACGAGTAGAATTTCATTAAAATCTAAGCCGCCAGGAACGGCCGTTCCAGTATGAGGACAAAAACGGGGGTCAAGTCCATCAATATCAAACGAAATATAAACCTCATTCGGTAATTTTTCGATTATTTCAGATGCAATGGAATCAAAGCTCTCACCTTGCAGTTTGCGCTTTTGAATGTGGTAATCAAAAAAGGTTTCAATCTTCTCGTGCTGACGATTAAACTCAAATTCTTCCTCACAAAAGTCGCGAATTCCCATCTGCACGAGTTTAGAAACGGCTGGAATTTCAGCCATCACATTATACATAATTGAAGCATGAGAATATTCAAATCCCATATAAGCTTGACGCGTATCAGAGTGAGCATCAATATGCAAAACGCCCATTTGGGGGTACTTTTCGGCATAAGCTTTTATTGCCCCCAAAGGAGTAGAGTGATCGCCTCCAACGACAATAGGACTCTTTCCTTTGTTTAGAAGATCTTTACTCCAATCATACACGAGCTGATTGATTTCACTTGAAAGCTTGTTCACTTCTTGCAATTTTTTTTGCAAGGAACCACTGATTTTTATTTCGCTCTCATCAGCATTAATAATTTTTTCCGCGAGCTTCCGACCACGCTTATTAGCTTCGTGAATAAAAGCACTTTCGTGGGCCATAAAAAGACCTACTTTATATGCCTTTTGATATTCCAAATCATAAAAATCAATTTGGGGGCTTGCATTTAAAATTGCCTTTGGACCTTTTGCAGTCCCTGTGCGATATGAAGTGGTTACTTCCCAAGGAATAGGAAGATAAACAACCTGAGCATCAACCTCTTTAAAAGGAAGACCAAAAATACCATCGTCAGCAACTGCTTTACCATTTGGATCAAAATCAGACATAGCGACATCCTCAATATGTTAAAGAAAACAGCATAGTAAATTTAAAAGATTAGTCAACTTGAGAAAGCTGAAAGAGAGAGTTTTCATCCCAAGGGAAGATATTTATTTTCCCATATTCGATCGCTTCAGGCTCTCCTAAAAAATCAAAAAGACGAGAAACAAAATGATCTTGAAAGCGACGCGCTCGACTCGTTTGCGAGCTAGGGTTAATAATGGCAAAGGGAATTTCTCCATTCACAGTCTCTAGTAGCCCCCCAAGTGACGAAGCAAGACGCAAAGTCCCCGTTTTCATAAAAACGGCCTGACTGGTGGCAGGATAAGCTTCTAAACGGTCCCCCACGCTTCCGAGGTCAAGCCCTCCACTTAGCGCCAGTATATCTTCCAAGCGAAAGCCCTTCAAGGCCACTGCATGGGAAAGTTTCTTCAATAGACGTACAATCACGGAACAGGTTGCCAAATTATCAAAGCGCGCCCCCTCTTCTAACCAAGGAAGCCCTGACCCGTTGGAAAAAGAAATTTCATCTAGCGCAAATCCATGTAACTGCAAAAAATTTTCAAAGGGAACAAGCCGGTCGACTTCATCGAATAAATTTTGAGCGATAAGATTACTAGAACGCACATTCATATTTTTTAAAATTTGATAAAGCGGTTTAGACTCATGAAAAAGAACTTTGCGATGCTCTGAGTTTAATGGATTTTCCTCAATATAAGAGACGAACTTTGTCTTCATCCTCGGAAAATCAAACTCCAGATTCAGCCCTTCTTTAGAAGCAAAACGCTTCATTCCATTAAAATAATTTTCCAAAAAATTTTTGTTTTTCTCCGTGTTGAAATAAACTTCCAAGCGCTCCTGAACTTGTTCTGGACGAATTGGCTCAAATTTACTTTGAGGAAGATCGTAAAAGAGAAAAGAAGAATCGAAAGAAACCACATCAAAATCGCTGTAGCCTAATAAATTTAGTGAGTTAAGAAGTAGAAATAATTTTTCTTCCTGAATATAGGGATCAAATCCTGCAGAAAGATGAAGGTGTCTCTTCTCTTCGTCAATTGTAATCTGCCAGCGATAAGTTTTGTTAAGATCGAGCAAGCTCACCACTTGAAAAGTAGTAAAAAGCTTGGTCAAAGACGCAATGGGAAGAAGCTTATCCTTATTCTGCCCCACAATTTCGCCGCGCATATCTTGGTAACAAAAACTCTGTTCTTCTGGGGGATTCAGCCCATAATCAGCGATGAGTGAGCGAAACTCCTCCGTGATCTTCTCCGTTGCTGCAGAAGAAAACGAGAACAGTCCCGTAAACAAAAATAGGATAATGGCCCATTTTACCTGTTTCATAGTCGCAAGAGAGTAGGAGAAATATTACAAGAGGTCAAATCTCACTACTGGACAAATTCCGCCCAATTGGATTTTAATGACTTAGCAACAGAAATTATCACGACTAGTATGAGAAAAGGACAAATTATGAAGACCATTTTGATTTGCTTTATGATCATCTTTCCCCTAATTGGACAAGCAAAGATACTAAAAGCATCTTCGCAATCCGAAACAACAGATGCAAACTTCATCCTCATGTCACTAGAGCAAAGTCTTCTTCCCTATGCCAGCGATACTGAAAAGCAGATTGAAAAAATAGAAGAAAGGCCAAAAGACGAAAAGATTTCTAAAAAAGCAGTAACTCCTTCTCCGACAGCAGCGCCGACCCCAACGCCAAAGGCCGTCGTTACCCCCGAAAAGCTCTCCCAAGGGGAAGAATACGTCTTAAATGCGTTAAAGAGAAATCGCGAGCGCTTAAAAAAAATAAGAGAACAAGAAAAAGGCAGCACGGCACCTGTCCAAGAACAAGAAAGTGACAGCCTTTTTGAAAAATTTCAACGAGAAGAAAAAAGAATGCGCCAAGAGGTCTACGACACCCATCAAAAATGGCAAGACGAACTCGCCAACAAACAAAAAGAATGGTCGCGGGCCGAAAAAGAGTTCTTAAGTAAATTGGATCAATACAAAGAAAACCTTTTCAACTTAGAAGATTTAGAAAAAGAAAAAATACCAGCACTAGCTGCAGCTCGCCCGCTTAGCAGCGGAAATATTCCACAAGAAAATCTCAGCTCGTTAATGAGTCTCAATCTCAAGGCCAAAATGGTCGCTGGAGCGAAAGACGCTCCAATTCGCGATCAAGGAACACGACCAACCTGCGCGGCATTTGCGGCCATTCACGCTATTGAAATATTACTTGCAGGAAATGGCATAGATGAAAATCTTTCAGAACAGTTTTTCTATTGGGCCTCCAAACCCCAATGTCAAACAAGTCCCTGCTCCTCTAAAGGATCTTGGGTTGAAAGTGGATTTCTTTTCACACAACAAGAAGGACTCATCCCGTCTGAAAATTCCTGTCCCTACGATGCTCAACAAAAAAATAATAATGACACCCAAATTCCTCTAGCCAGCTCCTGTCAAAGAGGGAAAGTGGCCGTTAATAAGTACAAAAAGCTCAAAACACTCAAACAAGTGCTGGCCGCACTTGAAGCGGGAACACCAGTGGTAGCAGGCTTTCAACTTTCAGAAAACTTTTTTAGAAATAAAGGGCTGGTGCTACTTAAAGATGCTGGTGGAATTTCTGGAAAAACTCACGCGCAAGGTCATGCCATTACTCTCGTCGGCTTTATGGAATTACCTAAAAAATTACAGGCGAGCGAGGGCAAGGTTTGCTTTATCACGGCGAATAGCTGGGGACTTGGCTGGGGCAAAGGAGGGCATGCTTGTCTCTCTGAGAACTGGGCCAAAAAATATGCCTACCGCCTCCCCTTTATTGCGGTGGAAGCGGTAGACTATCGCTAGAAACTAAGAATCAAAACGGAAGGAAAGGCTCAACACAAGGGCCTTTACTTCCTGCTCTTTGTAATACTCAAAATAAGCTTCATTATACTCATTGGTAGAGGGGCTTGTTCCCTCTTCATCAATGTCCATTTTGGCGTAAACATATTCGAGATTTAAATTCCATTGAGGTCCCATAATAATCCCAACCCCAAATTTATATCCCATATTGCCTGAAAAAGTTCCGTCTTGGTTATGATCACCACTATCTGATAGCTTATTTAAAAATCCATAACCAAGCCACAGCCGCAAAGGAATAGCAGACGGCTGGTATCCTAAAATTCCCGAAAGCTGCATGAAGCTAAACTTCCTTTCAATATCAGAATCATCTATACCATTATATCCTTGCCCCTCTCCGGAAAAAGAAGACATCATAAGATCGGCACCCCAATAGATACTTCCCATATTGATGCCGGCTTTGGCACCATATATAAATCCTTTCATTTCAAACCAAGTATCTTCGGGGGTGCTCGCTCCAGCTTCCGGCTTTTCCACATCTTGCTGACAATCAGCAAAACCATATCCCAAATAGGGTTCCACGAAAAAAGGGGCTGCTGATGCAGAGAAGGATACAACAAATAAGACAATTAAAATCAATATGCTTTTCATCATGTTGCTCCTAAAAAATTACCGAGATCTGAAACTGTAAAACAGCACGATCGTATTTTAAAAATTTATAATAACCCAAAGAATACTCTACACGGTTTACAAGCCGCCCAAGGGCCCCTCCAACTCGCCAAGCACTGTCATCAACTCCGTTATAGAACCGGGAGGAGCGGCTGAAACGGGCCATTCCAAAATATTGTCCGAATAAATACTTAGCTCCAACGCCATAAGTATATTCTTTGAATGTCACGTCTTTATCGATGAATTTAATGCGATAGATGTCCGTATCAAAATGAATATGCGGGATAAAAGGCTCAAAATTAAATTGCGCAGCAATTCCTCCTCCCACAGAACCATTCATTGGTGTGGTGGTTTGCCACATCGAATGCGCATTCACATCAAAATTAATAAAACGCCCCCAGGCAAGAGACGGCAAAAGAACAAGAAATGCAAAAAATAAATTCTTCATGTCGCCCCCTAAAGTCGTTCCTCATAATCTTCTATATAATCGTAACCACCAACATCAGGAACATGGCCAGTCTGTGCAGCAAAAGTCGCCGCTGTTTGATAAAAGTAAACATCTCTGTACCAATAGGTAACTGTTCCATCTTGGAATGATCCTGAATCCCAAGTTGTATCAATGTGGTACCATGCACCATTATCATAAACTGCATTCCACATGTGATTATTAGCGGTGGAACCAGTAACACAAGCAACTCGCAAATTGGCCATTTTTGCCATAACTTGAAATAAGATGGCATAGCCTGCACAAACAGTTTGTCTTCTTCTTAAAACTTCCATGGGAAAAGTCGGTGGATACTCCCCGTCAGCATCGTAATGAGTGTGATCGTAAAAAATATGGACAGAAATCCAATCATGAAGAATTTTAGCTTTTTCTCTAGTCGTTGAAGCATCCTCAACCAGATAATCCACCAATTCCTGCAATGCTTCTTCCGTTGGGTGATAACGAACATTGTACTCTAAATAAGCGGGAACATCTTTAACTCTGGCGTCGACATCATCATAAGAAGACCCCAATTCATCTTCCATATTATAAGGAGCGAGTTGGTCAATCTTGCCACAAGAAAGCAGAGTCAAAACGAAAAGAAACAAAAGCTTTTTCATCAGAACCTCTCTATTAATATTTTTGAGAGGATATTGAAGCACTAAAACAATGGGTCGACAAGAAAAGGCCGAAAAACACAAGTTTTATGAGTAAATTGCTAGCAATTTTGTACTAAGGATAGATAAGGACAAAGAGGACTCACATTAAGGACAAGCTTTTGTAACAAGATTTTTCATCTTTGATCACACCATCTGATTGATGCAAATCGCGCAAGCTAAAGGCTACCGTAATATGGGGATAATAGTTTTGAGGTGAAAACCACTTAGGATCCCCTCCTCTTTTTTTCAATAAGTTGTAAATTGCAACACGAATTTTTAAAAGATCCCCAGACTTTATGACAATATAAAAAGTTTCTTCTGTTTTATTATTAACTTGCGCCCGACCTCTCCCCAAACAAAGCACCTCAAAAAGGGAGTATTGGATATTTAGTTGCTGAGCAATGGCATCAATCTCTTCAATTTTAATATGGGCCTTCAAAATTTCATCATATTCAACGGGGGTAATAACTGTAATATGAGCTTCATTCCTCGTTTTTAACTTTAGAGGGTAAATCAAACCAAGAAAACTTGATAAGCGATACACCGGCTCATATGGTATTTTCATACTCAAATAATTATCAAAAGCTCCTGGACCATGATGAGCTTCAAATTTCAATTCTGCACTTTTAAAAACATTAGATGATAAAGTCAGACTACTTATCGTCGCCTTTTTTGAATCCTCTTCGCTTCCCCAGCAAAAAGCCACAAACAGTAAGTAAATAAAAAGCATTATTATTTTCATACCCGCTATTCGGCGACCACCTTCTATAAATTAAGTAAAATTACCAAATCGCCACTCGCTTAAAGCAATTCTTATTCTTTAGTTCACATCGAAAAAGCCGATAAGTTACCCATGAAAAGACTTATTATATTTTCAGTAGTTACACTCTTTTCTTGGCAAATTTTAGCCAGCGATCACTGTTCCACTTGGCTTAAAAACAATCCTGATAAAACTCTGACTGACTTCATTGAAATTAATATCAATAAATTCCAAGATGAATTGGCCACTGCCAATATGCCCAAATACAAAAAAAAGATTCTCGAAAAACTCTGGATGCCTGAAATAAAAAAAGGACGCTACACCATAGTTAATTTTCGCCAGAACACCAAAGCGAAAGCCCAAAGTGAAATCTACCTACTCCGCCCCCAAATGGAAGAATACTCCATCAATACCATCCTCACTCTTCGCCCCTATGCTGCAAGCCTACCTGGTGATTTGGCAAATAGCTTTATCCAATTGGCAAAACAAAATGGGCTCAAACACGGAGCAGACTATGTCACCATTCCTCTTAAAATGATGGCAACCAACCTCACCGAACACTGGGTTAAACACAGCCTCTTCTTGGTGCTAAGCCTCGGTGTCGGCGGAGTTATTCTCGACCGCCTCGGCATTCTTGCCTACGATCCTGTTTTCAATGATTTCAAGCCAGAAGAGCTGGGCCCCAATGAAGTCGCAGCATTTTTACTATTTGACCCAGAACAAAGAAGAGGAGATTACAACAGCGCATCTCTTACCGATTGGTACGCCGTAAAAAGCTATGAGGAAGATTATCCCGACAAGGCTGTACTAATAAGAGTCACCAAAGATCTAACTGCGACAGAGCTAAACCAACAACTTGCTGGGCGAAAAATTAAGCAGCTCTTCTTCTCTGCCCACGGCTCTCCAGGAAACATCTACTCCGAGTTTCACAGACAAAGTTTTCAACTGGGGGCAACAGAGTATGAAGACGAGAGCCTAAACGCTCTCCTCAAGAAATTGCAATTAGAAGATCATCTCAGCTCGGACGAACTTGAAGTCTATTTTACGTCTTGTAATCTGGCCGGAAGCACACAAGCGCGCGAGGATGTTAATTATTTTGCAGAACACTTAATCCCCGGCACAGGCTTTATCAAAACCAATCGGATAACAGGTACAGCAGGTGCAACAGGAACAATAGAGCAACCTTGGAACTTGACATCTGTTGCCCAGCATGGAACGACGGCAATTAATCCTGTTGCAGGTACATTTATTCACGCCCTATTCGCAACCATGCAAAGAGCGCGTGACTTTGAACATTTCTTTCAACCCGCAACCTATACCTATAAAAAAGAAGCCCCCTAAGAAGGAGGCTTCCATATCATTTTTCATTTTAAAAAGAAAATTACTCTTGGCAATAACCCTCTAAGATTGCCAAAGAAAGCAAACAAGATGCATTTTTCATCTGTGAACCACTCTTACAGCCATAGTATTCCAACTTTGTTCTTTTGGAATTAGAGCAAACAGAGCCGTCCGTCATTGGATAAGGTTTTCCATCAACTTCCACGCGATAATTGCAACCATATTCATTTTTAGTGCGTTTTAATTTCTTGATGCGACACTTTCCAACACCTTTGTTCTTACCCAATTTGAATAATTCCTGAGGGGCTTTGGCACTGACAAAACTACTTAATTCAAAGATCTCTTCATCTGTTAGGTTATTTACCATACCTGGAATCTCATCAAGATCAGAATTAACCAAGTCTTCATCGACCTTTTCAACACACACATAACGCTGAACATCTTCATCTTGATTTAACTGGTCGCGCTTAGCTGCACAAGTATCAAATGCTTTATTGCAAACGATTTGATGAAAAGCCTTAACCGTTTTGTTGTTCTTTAGATCAACTAAATCATAGTTACAATAATCCACATCTGAATAACGGTAGCGATAACCTTCATCTACATAATAGGGATAGCCATCAATGCAATTGTATCCTGAGTCATAATAAAAAGGTGCGGGTTCAAAAACCCAAGACTGATAAATATAACCATGGTGAACACCGACATAGTAATCACGAGAATGACCGTAGTAATGTCCAGAATGACAATTGTTGAAATGAGAATAAGGATGATGATGATGCACGCGATAATTTCCAGAATGATATGAGTGCATGGCCGAAACATTTCCGGACGTAATAGGACTTCCCCATTGCTGATCAATACGATGTTGCAAAATAGGGGCAGTATTGCGTCCCATTTGACGTTCTCTAGCGCGATTTACATATTCCGCCCCATAATCATAGTAACCACCGGAACCATAAGAACCAGAATCCCAATCCGAAGAAGATGAAGAAGAGGAACCACCCGAACTCCAACCTCCCGAAGAAGAGGAACTACCCGAGCTCCAACCGCCACCGCTTCCCACAGTAGAACTTGAACTCCCTGAAGAAGAAGAAGAGTCACCAGTTCTTGAACTCGTCCGCCCACTCGAAGGACGATCCCTTTGGGCCAAAGCTTCGACAGAGAACAAAGCAACTAGGACAAATACTGAAATTAATGTTTTATTCATTTTCATAATCCACCTCAATCCTTCTGGAACTTATTAATTACAATCCATAGAACCGATTGCGGTGAAGATGGCCCCTACACCACCAATAATACCAGCAGTGATGGCCTGCACTCCAGCCTTTTTGTGTTTAGAATCAACTTCGGAAAGAGCATTGATTTCATCTTTATCTAAAAGGTCTGCATCTGTTGTATATTTTGAATCAAAATATCTTTGATCAACCTTTACCTCTTCGATAAGAGCATAAGAATCTGTTATATTAAAACGATAATCTCTCATTAGCTTGTTCATTTCTTCGATATCGGCAGTTGAATAAAGACCTGAATCAATTCTTCTTTGTAGCTCATCCATTTCATCTTCATAATAGATAATATCTGCTTCATAAGTTGCAATCTCTAACTCAAGATCAGCAGCAGTGTTTAAGTACTCATCAGACAACTCTTGACGACGATTAATATAATCACGAGTCACCACTTCTTTACTGGCCGTAGAATTAACCATGGCACTCAAACCAACAATTAGACCAACAGCAATTAAAGGAATCCCTACCCCCAAACCGGCAGAACAGCTGATAAAGTGAGAGCCGGTGCTACTTGTTTTTTGTAGACTGCTTTGCAAAATAAAAGAAAGCTCTTCCTTGCCCAAGTCTTTCATCGAATCCATATCTTCGAGAGTTAGATCGAGCATTTTTTTGAAATTAGCATAATCTTTTTTAGAAGAGTTTTTTGCCACGTACATTTGCAAATCCATGATGCCGAGACCATTTGCCATGAATTGCTCAACCAACTGAGAAGAGGCTAAATCAACATTCATACCGCGCACAAAAATATTGCGCTTAAATTCTGCAAAAATATCGGAAGCAGACTGCTTTTTAATCTGAGCAGAAGAACTTATTTCCTTAGCAAAGGAAGCATTGTAGGGACTGGCTACCAAAATCGAACACATCAAAGCACTGGTTAATAATCTTTTCATAACAAATTTCTCCTCTCTCATTTTTTGTTTGTACAAAAATAAAATTATTTGTCGCCAGAGAAGCAAGTTCTGTGCCAAAACAAATTTCAATAAATCAAAACAACTAACGCGCGGCTTCATTTACTTCAGATAGATACCAGTGCGTTTTGGTCTGGTTCTTTTTGACACCATTAAAAACCAAAACTTTGGGCCAACTGATGAAAACGATAAATATAAGAGGGATGTTGCTCTTTTAAAGAAGCAAAGAGGGCCGGAACCAAATCTGATTTTAATTCCATATCAGTTTCTCCTAAATTTTGAATTGATTTAAAGACAAGCTGTTCCGCAAATTCCTTTCCGAACTCGCGTTTTAAACCATAAAGAAATTTAAAACCAAAATCCAATTGAGCATAAATTTGATCTTCCATATAGTAATCATACATCTTGTCGCCTTTAGCAGAAATCGGAAGCAGGCCCTTAGAAAATTCTCCCGTTTTTTTCAAAATCGCATCAGTATCACCAATCATCGCCGCATAAAAATTTGCAATCGCCTCTACTACCGGACGACTACTGTCGATACTCACGATTTCAGATAAAGCATAGTGTGAAAACTCGTGATAAATAACTTCTGGGATCATCGCGGTATCGAGGTAAATGCTTTTTTTAATTAGGGCAGATCCCCATTTCACAACTTGTGGAACGAGGGCCATAACACCGACCGAAAAGAGCAAAGACTTGGTATAATACTCCGCCTCTAAAAGTCCGATCTTTGCCCCTTGGGCCAACTGCTGTGCAATCACAGTTAATTGCGACTCCACAACCCCTGTAATCATTCCCGAAATGACTGGCCCACTTGATGCAACTTGTGCTGCTTTATGCAAAGAACTTTTCACTTTAATTTTTTTCTTAGGAGCAAACCAAATTTCGTATGACCAAGCTTTGATCTCCGGCAATTTTTGTAAACCACTTGGAGGGATGGTCAAAGCATTATTATAAAAATGCCCAAGATTAGTGCTAATAAAATGTGTGGAATCATTGTACCCTTGATCCATCTCAATCCGCGCAACAAGAGCGCGCGGACGCTTTAACTTATTGATCTGAAATTTCTCCAAAAAGAAATTACGCGCCTTACTCATATGGAAATAAACCGTACAAGCTCTTAAACTCAAAGGACTATCGAAGGCAACAGCCTCCTCGCCAGCACCTTGAACAACCTTTATGTATTTACCATCAAAAGACTCATTCGATTTCAAGTCTGAAATGGCAACCTGCTGGCTAACAAGACGCCCTTTGCCATCTCTAAGCATAGCAGTACATTTGTGATCAATGGCCAGCGCTTGCCAACTAAAAAAGATGCAAATTGCTAGGCTGAGTTTTAAGCTCTTTTGCTTCAAAATAACTCTCCACAACGACAATGGGAATAATGGCATAAAGATTCACTCCAGGAATCACCATCAAAACCCCTTCTACAATATTTAAGGCCATCTCTCCGACCAATTTCCATTTTTCTTTTCTCTTGTCCTCATAGAGGCTAGGCAATTCCACCATCGACTTGAGTTGCAAATCATCAATCAAACCCAACTCACTGGCGGCGGCGAGAAGGTCCATAAACTCAGGTTTTTTTCCTGCAAAAACCCCTGTCGAGTAACTCTCCTTCTCTAATTCCAAGTTCAAGAGTTTGACAGTCATGCGATATTGTTCTGCAGAATCGATCGAAATCATTTCATCGGGTTGCCCATCGCCATCATAGTCGTAAAATAATCCCGCCTGCATTGCGCGCATGCGCTCGTCCATCTTTTGCAGCATTTTTCCCATATATTTAATCTGGGTATAATTGTATTTCAGCAAAAGATTCTGACGTGGAGTCATGCGGCGGAGCGAACTAAAGCTAGCAAGATATTTTTTTTGCGATAAAGGAGCAGGATCAGAAATAGTCTCCAGCTCTCTGTTTTTCAAAAAACTTTTTCGCAAAAGTTGCGATTTATTGATGTAGGAATTTAAACTTCCCACCAGTTTTGACTTCTTATTATTCTTAAGTTTCATCAACAAAATTGTTGCTGCTGTAGCATCTAAATACGATTTCCCATAAGAAGTGTAAATCGCCTCTTCCAAAGTCAGATACTGACATAATGACGCCGGATCAATGTCGTCCTCATCAGTATAAAACTCAACACAAGAAAGAAACATTTTTTTGAAATAAGAAATCTGGGATAAATAATCAGCAAAAAGTTGGGATTCAGTTAAATCACTCTTCTCTCGAATACGACTAAAGTAATCGTGAAGTTCATTGCGCAGACTATTGGCCTCTTTGCGGTCATAGCGGGTCACTGCGCGTTTTGCCTTTCCCGCTTTTAAATAGTTTGCATAAGAATCGCGACAAGAATTCAAATTAGTGGGTTGGCAGCTCCAGACAGGCAGGGCCACAACAAAAGTGAAAATAGAGGAAAGTAGCATCTTTTTCATATGATGCTTTATAACACAGCACTGACGCAATGCACCTTAAAAGGCCTAATTTGTAAGAATTACAAGCCACTAATCTTGTTAATTAACTGAAATTAGGATTTTTTGAGCTGGGATTCAGCCTGAAGCACTTTTTGTAAAAGAGCCTGACAATCACCTTCATTTTTTTCAAACAGAGGATGATTTTCAGGTAGTGCTTTAGGGCTCCCGGAACTTTTCAACGAACTAATTCTATTGTTGATGGTAATACGCAATTTGCGTAATTCCTTTTCATTCCACTCTTCTAACTTCTTAATATCTTTTGCGCGAATGTTGGCCATTATTTTTCTCGATTTGTTTAAAGTGTCCCAGAGGATATTTGCTCTCCTTATAGATCAGCAATACTAGAAAGGGAACTGCTTTTTAAAAGCCTTTAATTTCAAAGACTAAGGCAACTAAGTTGCACAGTAAATTTTGCCTCATTGTTGGAAACATTACAATTTTCTAAAATAACTATTATTCCACCAAACAAGGGTATAATTATGAAATTGCCAAAAAAATCAATTGGATTTTTATTACTTGTCCTCTCCTTATCTTTTTCGGCCCAAGCAGCCATTAGCCTCAATGGATTTGGAAGTGCCTACACCTATTATAATAATACTTCAGAACCCTCTGTTTCCATTGATAAAGGCAATTGGCATCGATTTTCCAAAATCGGCATTAACTTTGCGGGACAGCTTACCGAAAATTCATCAGCTCACCTACAGGCTATTGCCTCAGGTGATGATAGTGGCGACGCCAATTCAATCTGGAAACTACACGCCGACTATGCCTTCTTAAAAATCCAATTACATCCAAATTGCAAACTACAATTAGGACGACAAGTCTTCCCTATCTGGCTCTCTTCTGGTTATCGCGATGTTGGCATTGAGCTGCCATTTGCCAAACAACCCAACTTAACCTCCGAAATTTCTTCCTTTAAATCTTTTAATGGTGCCTCTGTTGCCGCATCGATGAATGGAAGTTTAGGGAAATCGACTTTGCGCTTTTATACAGGAGAAGAAAAAAGTAACGCCCTTGAAGTTGTATCAACCACAACAGATTACTCCAATCCCCAGTTACAATTTAAAAATATTTTGGGAACAAATTTTTCTTTTGAAAATGAATCTTGGAATTTCAATGCATCTTTCTATACCTTAGAAATTGATTTGCAAACTCAAGGAAATAACCCTCCTCCTGGCTATCGCGATGCTCCCCTTGCGGCTCTTGAAGTCAGCAAGACGGATATGATAAGTATTGGCCTTTCCTATACTTCTGATCGCTTTCTATTTGTTGCGGAGCATGGTTTTTTCAATTTTAAATCACAACTTTTTGGGAAAATTAAAAAAGCAGGAAGTTATATTCTCTTAGGATTACCCCTAGGAAATTTCATGCCTCGCTATACTGCTGGATGGTCTGAAGTAAAACATGAATCAGAAGACGCAGTAGGAGGCTTAGTTCAAAACCTAGGACTCAATTATCGCTTCAATGAAAACATTTTATTTAAAGCAGAATATGAAAGGGGAGTTCAGCCTCTTATCTCCAACTCTGCCACTGGAGGAGAATATGCTCCATCGCGCGCCAAATATACCACAATCCTCGTAGGTGCTGACTTTGGCTTTTAAGAGAATTCTTTCTCATTCACTGTTACTGCTTGCATGCTCTTTGTCTTTTGCGGCGAGAAGCTTTGCCAGTGATTTCTTTGTTGCTCTTGATGGGCAAAATAAGAAACTTTCTATTAATAGAGTTTTTCTAAAAGACCTCTATTTGGGACTTAATACTTACAGCGCAACGGCGGGAGAAGTTACGGCCGCCTTTTATCTTCAAGAAGCACAGCACCTAGAAGACATCGTCCCAAATCTAACGGAGTTAAGTTTCAAGCGTTATAATTCAATTTGGCGCAGAAAACTTTTCTCCGGCTCAGCCATTCCACCGATCAAATTAAAAAATCAAGTGGAACTAGAGCAATTTTTAGCATCTAATGCCAATTTTGTGATCGTTACCGATCAAGATAAACTACCACTCGAAAGATTGAAAACAATCTCTTGGGAAAAAGTTCCTGAACAATGAGATCATCGCAAAAGCTTCTCAAAATTTTAGGATTTATTTTCTTGAGCATCATGTTGCTTAATACGATTTTGCTTATCTCTCGCCTTATCAGTGCCCAGCAACAAATCAAAGAAGTCCAAATTAAGCATATTCCTCTCACTGAGTACAATAGTATTATTAATGGGATGGATTTTGTCATCAAACATATGCTGGAAAAATCAATTACCAACAAAGACAGCTCCGTTCTACAAAACTACTTAAATATTCGCCTCAGTATGGAAGACTCTTTGGAACAAATGAATCATACGGTTTCTCAATTGGGATCCGAAATCAATATTCAAAGATCCAAACTATCTTTTATTGAAAGCGGGATCGTCAACCATATTAAGGCAGGTCAATTTAAGTTGGCCCAAGCCCAATTTGAAGGCACAGAGTATCAACTAGAACACCGCCTATTTCGTGATGCCCTAACCTCTGCCATTGAAGAACTAGCTGAAAAAAGAGATGACTCAATTGCCAAGCTTATTCAAGAAAACGAAATAATTATTAAACTTGCCATTGCTCTGCTTTTCATTAGTTTTGTTTCTGGTGCAATTGTGATTTTCAAGGCCAATAGAAGTGAAAAAAACAGAAACCTTGCATATCAACTTTTGCTCGAAAATGTCGAGCAACATCGCAATATGACGAGAATTCTTTCTCATGATATCGCCAATCCTCTCACCTCAATTATTTTGGCCGCACAACGAGCAGAACTTAGTAAAGATGGTGTGACCGATAAATACTGGAATCTTGTCCAACAAGGGTCTCAAGCAATTCAGGCCATCATACAGGATGTACGAGAGTTTGATGCCGTCGAGAGTGGCAAAAAAGAAATTGAGCTATTCCCTGTCGAACTGGCTCCTCTAGTTGCTGAATTAAACAAAGATCTCGAAAATAAACTCGGCGAAAAGAAAGTTACATTGCGCTGCAAATTGGAAAACGAAACTCTCAAAGTACTAGGCAGCCAAAACATCATCAAACACCAAATCTTCATGAATATATTGACCAATGCGATTAAATTCTCCAACCCTGATACATTCATTGACCTAGAAGTCAGTGAGCCTAATAGCAAAGAAGTGCAAGTCAGCATAAAAGATTATGGAATCGGAATCCCCAAAGATATACTGGAGAAACTCTTTGATCCAACAGCGAGTACAACTAGAAAAGGGACATCGGGCGAAAAAGGTACAGGTTTTGGCATGCCCATTATGAAAAGCTATATTGAGAAAATCCAAGGGCATTTTACAGTTGAAAGTTCAACCATTGCAGAAGCCCCTATGAATCACGGTACTTGCTTCAAAATCTTTTTCAAAAAAGTCTCTTAAAAGCCTTTTGGGACACCAAATCGGGCGTTCTATCTAAATAATATTCAAAAATCGGTCCAGACTGCAAATATTCGATCAACAAAGTCAAAAAAGAATAAAAACATGATGTACAAAATGTTACTTTTCCAATAATTTAGCAATGTTTTTACATCGCCCTTCATACAATTGAGAGATCTATGAATCAATACGCAAAAATTAAGAATATCGCCATTGTGGCCCACGTTGACCATGGAAAAACGACGCTGGTCGATGGACTCCTACGCCAGTCTGGTGTTTTCTCTGATCGAGAAGAAATTGTAGATCGCGTAATGGATTCGGGAGAACTAGAAAAAGAACGCGGTATCACTATTAATGCCAAAAACTGCGCTATCTTTTGGAAAGATGTCAAAATTAACCTTCTCGATACTCCCGGCCACGCCGACTTTGGAGGAGAAGTGGAACGCTCCCTCATGATGGTAGACTCAGTGCTACTGCTGGTCGATGCCTCCGAAGGACCTCTACCACAGACCCGTTTTGTACTAGAAAAGGCTATGCAGCGCGATCTCAAAATCGCCGTAGTTATTAATAAAGTCGATCGCCCAGACCGTAGAATTGAAGAAGTTAAGTCCGAAATCGAAGACCTATTTATCGATCTTGCGACCCTCTTACATAAAGATGACTTTGATTTAGATATTCCTATTCTCTATGCTTCTGCCAAAAATGGTTGGGCATTGGAAAACCTTGAAAGCCCAGAACAAACTGGTACTGATTTTCGCCCCATTCTCGATTTTTTCGCCTCAGACTTTTTTCCTGAGCCCAAAATCTCAGCAGGTGAAAATCTTCAAGTTCTTGTTTCCAATCTCTCCTACTCTCCCTATCTAGGGACCCTCATTATTGGACGTATTCAGCGCGGCACGATTCAGCGCCTCCAGCAAGCTAGCTGGTGCGGCAGAGATAACAAAAATAAAACCTTTAAAGTTACCTCTGTGCAAATCTATGGTGGTCTTGGCCAACAAGAAGTAGAAACCTGCTCAGCCGGAGAAATTGTCATTATCTCGGGCTTTGACGATGCTGAAATTGGGGACACAATTTGTTCTAAAGATGTTTTAGAACCACTACCACGCGTTGAGGTTGAACCGCCAACCGTTTCAGTAAATGTCTCGGTAAGTACATCTCCTCTTTCAGGAAAAGAGGGAGAATACCTCACTTCTCGCAAACTCAAAGAATTCTTAGCAGAGTCTTGCAAATTGAACGTGGCACTCCGCTATTCAGAAACAGAAGATCCAAAAATATTTACCCTTAAAGGACGCGGTGAACTACAGCTTGCCATCGTTTTTGAACAATTGCGCCGTTCAGGCTTTGAATTCATGGTATCTCGCCCACGCGTTATCATGACGACAGATGAAGAGGGGCAAAAGGAAGAACCATTTGAAATGGTATGCCTTGATGTTCCCAACGAAAGTGCTGGTAGCATCACTAAATCTCTTTCGGAAAGAAAGGGAAAAATGAATTCAATGGTTCCCCTCAGTGATAGTCGCACACGTATTGAGTTTCTAATGCCTTCACGTGGTTTGATTGGATACCGCTCTCTCTTTTTAACAGAGACACGTGGTGAAGGTCTTATGTCTTCTTATCTTGTGGGCTATCGTCCTTATGCCGGCGATATGCTAGTCAGACAAAATGGGGCTATCATTTCCGATCGTCATGGCAAGGCAACGCCCTATGCGCTTTTCAACTTGCTATCAATTGGCGAGCAGTTTGTGAAACCAGGAGAAACAGTTTACGAAGGCATGGTCGTCGGGGAACACAAAAAAAACAACGATGCCAATGTCAATGTCGTCCGTGAGAAACACTTATCAGGTGTCAGAACGGCCGGTAAAGACGAGAATATTATTCTAACTCCGGTGCGTCCTCGGACTTTAGACTGGGCACTCTCTTGGATTGACGATGATGAGTGGGTTGAAGTCACTCCACAAAATGTGCGCATTAGAAAGAAAGTTCTCCCTCAAAATCAAAGATCCGTGATTCGTACAGGCAAAAGCAGCTAATACGCAATATGAATGACAATCGGCTTAAGGGAATTACATTCATGCTTGTCTCAGGCTTCTCTTTTGCCCTCATGTCCGCTGCCGTAAAATCAGTGGGCCCTTTGCCCATTTACGAAAAAGTTTTTGCGCGAAATTTTGTCAGTTTATTTGTGGCTTTGGCCATGATTCTTATTCCAAACAAACCTGTTTCATTTTTTGGAAAATGGAAACATCAGCCACTACTATTAAGTCGCTCTCTTTTAGGTCTGGCTGGCGTATATCTTCTTTTCTTTTCAATCTCAGCGGGACTTCCCCTGACTGATGCTAATATTCTAAGCCGCCTTAATCCCGTCTTTGTAACTCTATTTGCCTGTTTCTTTTTAAAGGAAAAGATTCCAAGCCTGCATATACCATCTTTGGCCGTCATTCTTGTCTGCGCCATTTTGGTTATCAAGCCCGAATTTGACCTCAAAGTTTTGCCAGCTCTTGCGGCGACGAGTACTGCTCTATTTGCAGGAACGACCTACACCATTTTGCGCCACCTAAAGGGAAAAGAAGAACCGGCCACAATTGTTTTTTACTTTTCATTTGTCTCAGCGCTTGTCCTACTACTGCCCATGTTGAGTCACTTTATCGTGCCGACGCCCGAGCAATGGGGATGGCTCTTGGCCATTGGTCTAACCGGTGCCTTAGGACAATTTGGACTAACCTTTGCCTACAAATTTGCCAAAGCATCTGAGATCAGTATCTACAGCTATTCAACAATTTTATTTGCTCTTTTTCTGGATCTTATTATTTGGGGGAAAATGCCCGATGTCTGGTCTCTTATTGGGGGTGCCGGTATAATTGCGGCGGCAATCGTTCTTTTCATTCAAAACAAACGTCAATCTCAGCTAGAAGGCAGAGAAGGAATCAAACAAATGATTCCTTCTCTAAAATAATTTTTACATTTCTTTTCTTTGACGGCCAATGGCATCGGCCGTTTTAATTGCGGCATAAATGGCCTGAGCACAAATGGGACATGCCTCATTATGAATTGTTTCACCTTCTGCACAACTGGCTTCTGCAACCCTCATTATCGCCTCATCGCTTGCATTCTTTAAACCAATTTCTGCGAGTGTCGTTGGCAAATTCACACTTTCACAAAAATAATAAATCTGATCAATAAGATCGCGTGGTTTATCTGTCAAAATCAGGGAAGCCAGTGTTCCAAAAGCAACTTTTTCACCATGGAAAAATTCATGCGTCTCATCTAATACTGTAAAACCATTATGTATTGCATGTGCGGCACCAAGCCCTCCACTTTCAAAACCTAAACCGCTGAGCAAAGTATTAGCTTCAACAATTTTTTCCAAAGCTGGAGTCGCAGCCTGAGACTCGCAAGCGCGCAATGCCATCTCTCCATTTTCCAATAGGGTTTGCAAGCACAATTCTGCCAGCGCAAAAGAAGTCATCGGCCCACAATCGCCAGTCATATTGCCGGAAAAACTTTGGCGACAACTATCGGCTTCAAAAAAGGTTGCGAGCGCATCTCCCATACCTGCGGCCAAAAAACGCGCAGGAGCTTTAGCAATTATTTCAGTATCAACGATCACGACATTAGGATTTTGCGGAAGCACAAGGTAACGATCAAAAGCACCATTTTCTTTATAAATAACCGACAGTGCACTACAGGGAGCATCGGAAGAAGCAAGACTAGGTACAATGATAATACTTTTTTGTAAATTATACGCCACGGCCTTGGCCGTATCGAGCGTTTTTCCTCCACCAATACCAATAATCACTGACGCACTTTTTGCCATTTGGGTAAGACGATCAATTTCTTTATCACAGCACTCCCCCTTAAATTCTTCAATGACAAGTTCTATTCCTTGAGAGAGTTCGGACTTAATATTAGGTAAAACTCTTTTGCAAATAGACGGAGTCGCAATCATAAAACCATTGCCACCATATCTTTTTACTTCGTTGTTAACTCGCATAATAGCTTTAGGTCCTTGAATGTAGCGTCCTGGAAACAAACCTGTCTTGATCATAGAAACTCCTAGAAATGAATAACAACAATATTGGAGCTCTTATAGTACGCTATCTCCTTTCGATCAAATAGTATCGATTACATTGTATTCTTTACAAGCCACTTAATAATTACAATCAGAAAGAAATAAACAAAAAGTTTAAGAATTACTAAACGCGCTTATTGTCTTCTAACTATTTTTTGAATGGTAAAAAAAAAATAATCTCCATTTCCATATCCCATCCAAAAACTTAACCCCCACGAACTTCACTTGCGCAGAAAATAAGACGAACAAGAGTTTACTCAAGGGAGGGGTGCATGAATGTCAAAAACTGGAGCATCAAAAGAAAACTGATTTTTTCGTACTTCATCATTGTCCTGATACCTGTCATGATTTTAGGAATTGTTTCTTATTTAAAAGCGGAGACGGCCCTCTTTTCAGAGGTACAGAGTAAATTGGAAAAAGGTGTTGAGCAGTATCGACAGACAATAGAGAGAGAGATGAGCTATACCCAAGAAGAAAAGCAAAAGGGACATGCTTCGGCCAAAAAGATTGTGGCCAATCTAGCTGCGAGCTTGATGCCTCTACTCGACAAATATCAAAATGGAAACAATCTCGAGCAATTAAAAAAAGAAATAGCCTCTCTTCAAGTGGGAGAATCAGGCTATGTTTTCATTCTCGACTACCAAGGAAATTACGTAGTCAGTTATCAAAGAAAAGCTGATGGGAAAAACATTCTTGATGCCAAGGATGCAAAAGGAAATTTTTTCATTCAAGAAATTATTGCCAAAGGGAAACAACTCCCAAGAGGAAATGTCGATTTTCAAGTCTACCCTTGGCAGGCAAAGGGCGAAACAGAGTTAAAAGACAAAGTCGCGGCACTCGTTCATCTTCCTGAGCATCAATGGATATTGGGCGTATCGGCCTATTTTCATGATCTCGTTGATGACAATCAAGAGCAAATGGCCATTGACCGTTTTGCCGCAAGATTAAAGTCAGAAAAAATCGGAAAAACAGGATATATGTTTGTCATGGATGGGCAGGGCAATATTCTCTTCCATCCTTCAAGCTCTCTTGAGGGAAAGAACTTACTCAAATACCCATTCATTCAAGAAATGGCAAAAAACAAAAATGGGTTTTCACGCTACTTCTGGGAAGGAAAAGAAAAGATCGTTGCTTACTCTTATTTTGCAGATAGAGATTGGATCATCGCCTCAGGATCCTATCTCGCAGACTTTACCGACCCCATTATCGAGATTAGAAATCTCACTCTCATTATTCTAGTGAGTGCCGTGACTTTAGCACTCGTATTGGCTTGGTTACTTTCCAACAGCATTGTTAACCCCATTCTTAAAATAACAGATGGAATTCGCAGCTCTTCTCATCAAGTATCGGCCGCATCCCACCAACTATCTAGTGCAAGCCAAGAACTCTCTCAGGCATCAGTCAATCAAGCTTCATCACTAGAAGAAGCATCGGCATCTTTGGAAGAAATCACGGGGATGGTCAAAAACAGTGCACAAGGCTCAAAAGATTGCTCAGAACTAACAGAAAGAATTATGACATCTTCAAAAAAGGCGGATCATTCCATGCAAGAACTCGCCTTGGCCATGGACAATATTTTGACGAGCAATCAAAAAATCCAAGACCTCGTCAAAGTCATTGGTCAAATTGGCGAGAAAACAGAAGTCATCGACGAAATTGTGTTTCAAACGAAACTACTCTCTTTTAATGCTTCCGTTGAAGCGGAAAGGGCCGGAGAACACGGACGTGGATTTGCAGTCGTCGCGCAAGAAGTAGGAAATCTCGCACAAATGAGTGGCAAGGCGGCTGTGGAAATTTCCAATATTGTCAAAGAAAGCATTCAAAGTGCAGAAGTCATCACTCGCGAAAACAAGCAAAAGGTTGAAGGCGGTAGCCAGCTGTCATCTGACGTTGCCCAAATTTTAAAAGGCATTGATATGGCCGTCTCCGAAGCCAAAGAACACATGAAATCAATAGCCAGTGCATCTGACGATCAAACACGCGGGCTAACCCAACTCAATGCCGCGGTGGCGCAGCTGGATAAAGCAACACAAGAAAACGCTGGGGTAGCAGAAGAAACAGCGAGCTCCAGTGAAGAACTAAGTGCACAAGCGGATAATTTAAATGCCATGATTTCGGAATTGGGAACCATCGTTCTTGGCCGCAGCAAAAAGAAGAAAAAAGAAGAAGAAATAGTTGAAGCTACAAATCCGGACTGGGATAGCTATGCGCTAGAGGGTTAATGCCCTTATGGCCCTTGATTTCACTTGCGGGCAAAAAAAAAGCTCAATCCAAAGATTGAGCTTTTTAAAAAATGGCGGGAGCGACGGGACTCGAACCCGCGGCCTCCTGCGTGACAGGCAGGCGTTATAACCAACTTAACTACACCCCCGCATTTGTGAATAAGAATATATTCGGCTTAAAGATTTCCGTCAAGGGCTTTTTTAGAAAAAAAACATCTTAATGACAACTAAGATCAATAAGAAACAAATAGACCATTTTTTAACCGATTCTCCCACGCGCGTCGAAAGCCAAACCCCAAAGCGTGAGCTAAAAATGGCGCCAAAACTAATCATGCCAATCAGCAAAAAATTGAGCTGGCCAAACTGGAAGGGAACAAAATGGCCACTGACAATGGGGGCCAAAGTCGGAGTAAAGTGAAATGCATGGAAAGCCACACCCACAATGGAGCCTGCGAGCATGCCGGCATTAGAAAAAATAGTTATCTGCGTAAAAGGAACACGTAGCACGGAAGCCAAAAGAGGTATCAATATAATACCGCCCCCTAATCCTGTAAGAGCAGCAACCAGTCCCCCGGCCAGCCCGACCAAAACAAGAGGAATCTCTTTACCATCAGAAAAGCTGCCATCTGCATTTCCCTTATGACTTTTGCCCAGCAAGATTTTCATAATACTGACCATAATAAGCACTGCAAAAATTCGCTTTAAAACAATTGTCGAAAAAAGATGAACTAAAAAACTTCCTGTCAAACCACCAATCCCCGCGCCCAGTGCCATGTAAACAAGATAACTCCAGCGCGAAATCATTTTCTTGCGATTAAAATTGTACAAATTAATACTCGTGGAAAAAACAATGACCCCCAACGAATTAGCGATAACAAAGGGGCCAATGGCCTGCGGAAAAATCATATAGAGGACAGGAACTATTAGCGATCCACCCCCTACGCCAAAAAAAGAACTAACAAAACCGACCCCCAGGCCCAAAAGTGTCGTATAGATAAAATCCATGTGCTTTCCATTGCTATTTCATTTTAGTAGGGTGACACTTTCTCATAAAAAAAGGCTGAGGTCATTATGCATATAATTATTACGGGAGCTGCAACAGGGATTGGTAAAGAGCTGACGAGGCTCTATCTCAAAGAAGGTCATCAAGTTGCAATCATCGTTCGCAATCCACAAAAGGCGAAGAATAATTTTGCAGCAGATGAGATCGCGCAATTACACATCTATGAAGCCGATGTCTGCGATGAAGATGCCATTCGCTTTGCCATTGAGGACTTCCAAAAGAAAATGGGCTCACTAGATCTATTGATCGCCAATGCGGGAATTTCCATGGGCGTGAAATCACGTATTCCCAATTTTGAACGCGCCCGTCAGGTCTTTCGCACAAATATAGAGGGAGTGCTCAATTGTTTTCAGGTAGTCATCCCCTTTATGCGCGCACAAAAAGCTGGTCATTTAGCAGTGATCTCTTCAGTTGCCTCACTCAATGGCCTTCCGGGAACGGGGCCCTATTCGGCCAGCAAAGCGGCAGTTCGCCTTTGGGCCGAAGCCCTAAGCATTGATCTGGCGGCCGACAACATTCAGGTAACTTCTATTTTGCCTGGCTTTATCAAAACGCCACTAACAGACGTTAACCCCCACCCCATGCCTTTTCTCATCAGTGCAGAACAGGCGGCAAAAAAAATTCAAAAGGCTATTCACGCCAAGAAAGTCACCTATGCTTTTCCTTGGCAAATGGCCATAATTACTCGATTTTTAAGCATTTTGCCTCGTTCCCTCTATATTCGCATTATGAGCCGCGAGAAGGTGAACTACTCCGTAAAAGACTAAAACATGTCTTTTTTTCATAGCTTGCCCTTAAAATTGCGCACTGTGGTATAAATTACCATTCACACAAACTAAGGACATTTTATGAGAGTACTCATTTTATTATTTTCCCTGCTTCTTTCGGCCTTTTCCTTTGCCAGTGAAAAAACAGAACTCAAAAGCTTTTTGCAAAATAACGAATTGATGCCCGCCTCGGGAGCTTTTGCAGGACAAAAAATTGAAAATAAAGAAAAGCGCTCATTGATCTTTCTCACTCCTGCTCAAAAGAAAGTCTTTGGTATTGATCCTTACGATCTTGCCTTTGCCAACTTTCGCCACAACGAAACATTTTATATCGCGACAATTCCTTCAATGAAAGTATACGCAGACAATACCCTTTACCGTGCATCACAAGTTGTTGAAGAAGTTGCTTTCGTAAAAGCTCATTGGGCCGCCAAAGAACGCCCTCAGACAGCGTCTGTGGAAGTTCACTCCGAGCTACTTTTTAAATTCAAAAATACTGCGGGAATCAAACTCATTTATAACCAAAATAAGGCAAACTATATTGAGCCTATCATTTTAAATAAGGCCGTATTCTCCATTGAAGCAGTAAGAAGTGCAGCAGAACCGAATGCCGATTTCTTCAAGTACGCCATGGGAGATAATTTTGCAGTGGCCAATCGCTTCTATTCTTTTGCGGAAAGAAAAATTCGTTACCGCAATGATCCCGGAGTTGAGTTCAGTGTTTTCCCGCTAGATTTCAGTAACACAAAAAGCTTCAGCCAACGCGCCAACTCACAAGATTATTTGCTCTTTCAAAGCTTGAGTTCTAGTCACTATTATGGACGCAACCAAACCTACAATCTTTTCACAAGCAACTGCACTAACCGCGCATTTGATTTATTGGATTACTCCATGAAATACAATGCCAATACCACTGGCAAAATCAACTTCTCTTATGTTGAAGAAAACTATGTACAGTGGATCAATGATGACCTAGACGAACTCATCGATTTTTTGGCAATCATGGCACAAAGCAAAGGATATGAGCTTCCCATAGAACTTAAATATCTCTCGAAAAATGGCAGCAAAAGTCTTGCGCTAAAGTATCTAGCGGATATGAAAAAGACATGGGGAACAGAGGCAAATATGAAGAATGTTTTTTACAATTTGCCAATGTTTATCGAAGGACATTTGAAGGCCAGAGGCTTAGTAAAATAAGAAAAAAGCTTCTTGTCGTTCAAATTCAGTTATGTTAATTTGTTCCTACTCAAAATCTGGCATCGGGCTGTAGCGCAGGGGTAGCGCACTCGTCTGGGGGGCGAGTGGTCGCTGGTTCAAATCCAGTCAGCCCGACCATTTTTTCCTCCAATTCAAAAATCCAGCACATTAATTAGAACTCTCTTTTTAAGAACAATTTCCATATTTCTTAAACATTTCGTGAATACAATATGTTTGCCTATGAAATACTCAATTTTAATCACATTTTTGCTTTTTAATCTTGGCCAAGGGTGGTCAGCGGAAAATCGGTCAGGGGACCTCAGTCTTGCCAAATGCATGACCTTTGCCCACGAGAATAACCCTGAATACAGGATGTATTTAACCTCGGTGACACAAGCGGAGCTTGAACTTAAAAGTAAATACGGAACTTACCTGCCTAGCCTCAGCGCAAGAGTAGGCCATAGCAAAACGCAGGAAAAAGTACTCAAACAAACAACAACAACCGACAACTCGCAAGCAACTCTTAATCTCAACCTCAATGTCTTCAATGGAATGTCCGACAATGCAGTTGTGGATGAGGCTAAACTCAATTTGGAATTACAAAAGAAACAACTTCAAATGTATGAAGCCAGCTTTCGATACGAAATAAAAAAAGCCTATTACAACTATGTCTATGCCACTGAACTCCTAGAACTCAGCCAAAGCATCTTAAAAAGACGCAAAGACCAAGTTGATATGATCAACTTGCGCTACCAAGGTGGACGAGAAGATCAAGGATCAGCCTGGCAAGCGGAAGCCAAATACCAAAAAGCAAAACTCGAGTACGAACAAACAAAGCGATTACTCGAGTCTTCTTGGCAAAATCTTATTTCCATTCTCGGCTCCGATCAAATCGCGCAAAATAAGCCAATTAAACTGCTACAAACAGGAACACGACTCCAATTTTCAGAGGAACAATTACGCGAACTCGCGAAAGAGACACCAGAATATAAAATTGCAGCTTTGCAAATCAGCATTGCCCAAGAACAAATAAAGCAAAAAGATGCTGCCTTTTACCCAAGTGTCGATCTGGCGGGAGCAACGGGGAAAAGCGGTGAAGACTGGCGCTGGGATGATCGTCAAGAATGGTCCGTCAGCGTCAATGTGACGATTCCCATTTTTGAAGGTGGAAGTCGCTATTATCAATCGGCCGCCTCTCGCAAAAAGAAACTCTATCAAGAATACAATGTAAGCAATAAACGCAATGTTCTCACGGCACAACTCAATTCTCTCTATAGTAACTATGTCGACGACTACGATGCCGTTAAAGTACAGCGCAAGTTTTTAGACGCTTCGCGCCTGCGCTCAGAAGTCG
>QKCN01000108.1 GCA_003245675.1 Bacteriovoracaceae bacterium
ACTCTTTTGGAGAGCCCCGGCTCGTTGTAGCATCACTAAGCTAACTAAAACAGAAGGGAGGAAGAAATGGCAAAAGGTGCACATTTTATTCTTTATGTTCAAGATCAAAAAAGAAGCAAAGAGTTTTATCAGGCAGTTCTGCAAAGGGCGCCGATTCTAGATGCTCCTGGAATAACTGAGTTTGAAATCTTTCCCGGTGCAATTTTGGGATTGATGCCTGAAGAAGGTATACAGCATTTACTGGGATATGAGACGTTTCCTAATCCCAAAAAAGCTCATGGTGTTCCAAGAAGTGAGCTATATCTTAAAGTCGAAGATCCTAAATCCTATCATACTCGAGCCATTGAGATGGGGGCAACGGAATTAAGTGAGTTGTCGAAAAGAGATTGGGGGCATTGGGTTGCCTATAGTCTCGACCTTGATGGACACGTTTTAGCATTTGCTAGTGAAACTGAGATTTGATCATTGACCGTATTCTGATCGATGAGATTATTTCATGGGGCATCGTAAAGGGCTAAAAGATATTTCAGGTATCCGCTTTGAAGATCTTTTTCAGTTGGAAGATATTCAGCGCTTACAGGATGAGTTTTCTGCAGCAATGGGGGTTGCAGGTTTAATTACTTTGCCAGATGGGACACCTCTAACTCGACCGAGTGCCTTTTCTCATTTTTGCGCGAATGTTGTTCGAGCATCGAAAAAGGGCTGCGAAAATTGCCAGCATTCAGATGCTGTTATCGGGAAACTTTGTGTTGATGGACCAACTGTTCAACATTGCTTAAGTGGCTGTCTCTGGGATGCTGGTGCCGGTATTTCGGTTGGAGGAACCCATGTTGCCAATTGGTTAATTGGTCAGGTTCGCGATGAGTCTGTTGATATTGAGCAGATTCGCAGCTACGCTAGACTTATTGGTGTTGATGAAAATGAGGCAGAAAAGGCATATATGGCAGTGCCCGCGATGAGTCAGGAGCGATTTTCTCAAATCGCTCAAGCTTTATTTTCTTTTGCGAATCAATTGTCGAAATCAGCTTATTTAAATTTGCAGTTGGATCAGCATTTAATGGAGAAACATCGCTTTGAGCAGGAGCTTATAGCCAGTAAGCTACAGGCAGAGAAAGCCAGTCAGGCTAAGACTGACTTTTTGACCGTGATGAGTCACGAAATGCGAACACCAATGAATATGGTTATGGGATTGAGTGATATTTTGATAGAGTCTTGTCATGATAAAACTCAATTAGAGCAGCTCCAGCGTCTTAAAAGTGCCGGTACAAGCCTTCTTCATTTGATTGATAATGTTTTAGATATATCAACTATAGAGCAAGGTGAAATTAAAATTCATAAGCAAGATTTTCATTTGAAAAGGCTGTTGGAAGAAGTCGCTTCTTTGTTTGATTTTTCTTTTCAAGAAAAAGGTATTTCTTTTTCTTTTCGTATTGATTCTTCTATTTCAGAATGGGTTCATGGTGATATGAATCACATTCGTCAAATTCTCTTCAATTTGCTGTCAAATGCCCTCAAATTTACTGATTCGGGCATTGTTGAACTAGCCGCTTATCCCAATGGACTTCAAGCAGAGATTGAATTTTCAGTTCGAGATACGGGAAAAGGGATTGATCAATCTGTTGGCGAGTTGATCTTTGATAAGTTTGAGCAAGAAGATCAGGGGATGACTCGTAGTTATGGAGGCTGTGGCTTAGGCTTAAGTATTTCAAGACGTTTAGTCGAATTGCAAGGAGGGAAGATCTGGTATGAGTCGGAAAAAGGGCAAGGCTCTTGCTTTCTTTTTTCGCTTCCTCTTCTTTCTGTGGATTTTGGAGGGTTGCGGACGATAGAGAAGAAACGATCTCATTTAAAACGTCAAAATATTCGAATTTTGCTCGTTGAAGATTCTGAAGATAACCGTATGCTTATCAATCTTTTTTTGCGAAAGGATAGAGTCATTTTAGACATGGCATCTAATGGGGAAGAAGCTTTACAAAAACTTGCTGAAAATGAATACGATTTAATATTGATGGATATTCAGATGCCAATTATGGATGGATATACTTGTACCTTGAAAATTAGAGAGAGAGAGAAGGAGTTAAGGAAAGAGGCAGTCCCTATTATTGCACTAACTGCCCATGCTTTGGCTTCAGAAAAGATCAAAAGTTTAGACGTTGGGTGCAATGCTCATGTGACAAAGCCTATCAAACGCGAAACATTATTTGAAATGATTAATGAGTTTGCCAGTTGATGTTAAAAATACTTTGCTAAAATTGCCAGCAAAGCATCCTTTTTTATGGGTTTAGTAATGTGCTCGTTGCATCCCGCATTGAAGCTATTTCTTTTGTCCTCTAAAAATGCGTGGGCCGTTAGAGCAATAATCGGAATTGGATGGTGTTGCTTTGCTTTTTCCCATTGGCGAATTTTTCTAGTCGTTTCTAGTCCATCCATCTCTGGCATCTGAATGTCCATTAGGATGAGGTCATAATTGTTTTGTTTGATTTGATTTAGACATTCTTGTCCACTTGAGGCAAGGGTAACATTGTAGGGACCCTTTTTTAAAAAAAGCTGAATTATCTTTTGATTTTCTACGCAATCATCAACGCTGAGGATTTTTTTGATGGCTTGTGTTGACGAGTGGTTCTCGCAGAGATTGGGCCCGCAAACTTGTTTTTCTTGAGGGAGATTGAGTAAAGGAATATGGAATGAAAATTCTGTTCCTTGGCCTTGAGTGCTTTTCACTTGTATTTCCCCACCAAGCAGTTCCGTATACTTTTTTACGATTGAAAGGCCAATCCCTGTCCCTCCATATTTACGAGTGATTGATGAGTCAGCTTGAGTGAATAATTGAAAGATGTTATCAAGCATTCCTTCTTTTATTCCAATCCCCTCATCATAGATGGAAAAGGAAAGCCATTGCTTGTCCGCTTCTTCTCGGATTTCCGTTTTGAGAATGATTTTTCCTTCTTCTGTAAATTTAATGGCATTGGATAGGGTGTTTGATAGAATATGTCTCATTGCTTTAGGATCGCTGGTGATAAATTGAGGAAGATTGTCAGACATTGTAAAAGAGAAATCTAATCCTTTGTTTTGCGCTAGCATAAGACTTAGATTGCAGACTTCTGTAACTAGTTCTTTGAAGTTAAAGTTTTGATAACTTAATTCAAAGAATCCAGACTCAATTCTTGTCATGTCTAGAATGTTATCAATTATTCCCAAAAGTGAGTTGCTGGCCGTTTTTAAAGTTTCGAGATATTGGCCTTCCTCTTTGTTGTGGGCGTTTTCAATTAAGACATCCGTTATGCCTACCACAGTATTCATTGGTGTTCTAATTTCATGACTCATCATTGCGAGGAAATTGCTTTTAGCCTGATTAGATTGCTCTGCAAGTTCTTTGGTTGAACGCAGATGTTCTTCCGTCTCAAGTCGATTGAGCATATAGAGGTAGGCTGTCAGAAAAGATAAAAAGACAATGGTTCCGATGGCCAAGCCTTGCCAATGAAACAAGAGAATGAGAAGTGCACTTTTTTGCATGAAGGCCGTTATTTGCCAGACTCTTCCCGCAATTGGTAGCTGGGTATGAAATTCTGTTGGATCATTATTATGTTCATTGAAAATATTGGGCATAGTTTGGAATATGAGTTCATTTTTATCTTGAACGATAAAGGGGAGTTGTTGAGAGAGATTTGATTGTTTATCCATGATTTTGCTGAATGCATCTGATACCGTATAAACTGCGGAAGTAAAACCGGTCAAAACGCCCTTCTTATTTTCTACTGGTGAGAATAGAATTAAAGATTTTTGTCGGGAAGAGGCATCTTCTGAAAATAAGGTTAAAGGCGCTGTTGATGTTGTTTTTTGCAGGTTTTCAGCCTTGAGAATAGCGTCTCTACGTATGGGATCTGAAAGCAGATTAAATCCCCTTATGGATGGGTTGAAATTTTTGGGCATAGAAAAAACAACGGGAATATATTTCTCCTGTGCTTGGGCATCAACAAATTTATTGTTGTAAAATTCCTTTATTTTAAATTCTTGCTTGAGTTCTTTTTGTTTTTCCGTTTCAAATACTTTTCGATTGTTCCCTTTTACAATAGGGTTCCAGTTGAGCGATACTAGTCCTGAATTTCCACTTAGCAAATGCGACGTAAATGTTTCAAACTCATCCTCTTGGACTTGGTCAGAGCTTTTGTAAAAGCTCGTCAGGGAGTCTAGTGTTGCTATATTGGATTCAATCGTTTGTTGAATGTCGAAGGAGAGTTGCTTGAATAGAACTTTCGCTTCGAGCTTGACATTTTTAAGGTGGAGATAATTGATAAAGAGACTGAATAAGGTAGATACAACAATACCTATGATAAGAGTATAAATGGCCGTAGTCTTTTTACTTCTCAAATAAATTCCTTAAATTGCAATTTTCGCTTGGTCTTTATTGAATTGTTTTTTGCCATGCGAATCAAGTTAATATTCCTTGATCGATAAATTTAGCTTCCGTTGCTGTATTTTATCTCCAAAATCTTTTCATTATGGGATGGCTTATTTGGGTATTTAATGGGGATGAATTCTACCTAAATTGCTTGAATATGCTTTATTTTTCAAGGGGTTACCCTGTTTAACTTGCATGAGCGAAGGGGGTAAAGTGAATTGCTGCAAATGCCGTTGAGGAGTAAAATAATTGAAGTTTTTGATTTACGGTCTCTTGATTGCAGAACGCTATTAAAATAGGAGAGGTGTTTATGAAAGCAATGCTAAAAGGTTTTTCGAATTGGAAAACAAAGAGTAAATTGTATTTTTCTTTTGGGTTAATTACTTTGCTATTGTTTGTTATGGGATTTCTTTCCTATC
>QKCN01000094.1 GCA_003245675.1 Bacteriovoracaceae bacterium
AGAGATGAAGATTAGTAACTCAAAAAAAAGGATGAGTGTTTATGACAAAATTATTGCTAGTAATTGCAATTGCTCTTTCTCTGGCTTCTTGTACTTCAGAAAAGCAAGTTGCAGAAATGTTGAAAAAAAATCCAGACATCGTAATTGATGCTCTAAAGGCTGACCCTGAAAAGTTTTTGGACTTTTTGGAAGATCTAACTCAAAAAGCTCGTGAGCTTCAAGCGAAGAGACAAGAGCGTAAATCTAAGCAAGAGGTTGAAGATAGAATTAACAATCCTCTTTCTCCAGAAATTCGTGCTGATGAAGCGATTCTTGGGCCTAAGGATGCTCCTCTTACATTGGTTGAGTATTCTGACTTTGAATGTCCCTTCTGTAGCCGCGGTTATCAAACTGCCATGGCCCTTAAAAAACAGTACGGAGATAAAATCCGTTTTATTTTTAAGCACCTTCCTTTGAGCTTTCATAAAAATGCAATGCCAGCGGCCCAATACTTTGAGGCTCTTCGTCTTCAAAGTGTAGATAAAGCTTTCGCATTTCATAATAAAATTTTTGAAAATCAAGAAGGTTTGAGAAAAGGTGAAAAATTTTTGCAAGATACTGCAAAATCTCTTGGGGCTAATATGGCAAAACTTGCTAAAGACATCAAGTCTGATGCCGTAAAAAATCGTATTGCAGAAGACATGAAAGAAGCCCAGTCGTTTGAAATGTCTGGAACTCCTGGTTTCATTATTAATGGTGTGCCAGTAAGAGGAGCTTATCCTGTAACTCATTTCAATATGATTATCGATGAGCTTAAGAAAGCTGGAAAAGTAAAACTCTAGTTTTTAGTATTTGAAAATAAGAAGGCCCACAGTTTATCTGTGGGCTTTTTTTTTGGGAGGCCTTGAATATGAAAAAATTAATGGGTATAGCATTGCTTGTTTTTGGTGCTTTTTCTTTTTCTTTTGGTTTGTTTGGGGAGACGACGGAAAAGTCGGAGTTTGCAGATCAAAGAAGTAAAATTCATGAGGAGTTTGTCGCTTGTCGTAAGGCTGGTACAGATAAAAAGACGTGCTTAACTGAGAGGAAAGAAAAGTTGAGTGTTCTTCGGCAAAGTATTCGCGAAAATAGAAAAGAAAAGCGGCAGGCAAAAATTGAAGAGAAAACGGAAGAGCGTCAGGCTAAGCGACAGGAGAGGGGCGAAAGTCGCCAGAGTGAACGCAAAGAGCGAAGGGAGCAAAGACGTAAGCAAAGAGAGTCTGAATCCGAAGAGGACTAACCTTTCTGGGATGGAACCATTTTTGATCGGGATGGCATGACATTGTCCACTTTGAGTTTTTCTGGAGCCACAAATATATTACAAAGGCTTTCGAGAACTCTTCCATTGTAACGTCTGTTGGAGCGAGAATCGGCTAGCATTTGCTTGACTGCGTCGATGGGAGAGATTTTGTCATTGGCCATGAGATGAACAAATTCATCTGCAACAAAGATGATTTTTGCGAGATGAAAGATTTTTAGGTCTTTGAGTCCATCGGGAAAGCCTGAGCCATCACTGGCTTCATGGTGCTGTTTTATGATATTCTGTACGAAGTTGGGCACGAGTGGGTGTTCGGCCAAAAGTTCTGCTCCCCAAATGGGGTGCATGCGATAGATTTCCAATTCCTTTGCATCCATGTCTTCTGGTTTTTTCTCAATGAGTTCTTTGGGCATTTTTAGCTTTCCGATATCATGAAAAAAGGCGGCCATGGTGATGATTTCAGAAGTGGCATCAGAGTCCCACACAAATTTTTGAACCATGGCACTGGCAAAGAGTGATACGGCAAAAGCATGAGTAAATGCATTGGGGTCTAAATCTTCAAATTTTCTCAGGTAGCTATAGAGCTGTTTATCTTTTTTAGTTAGCTGATAAACATTTTTGCACATCAGCTTGGCATTATCCACATCTTGCGGGCGCATTCCTTCTGAGGAAATTGTCTCTAAGACTTTTTCTGCCGTTGAACGCATGATGGTGACTGTTCCCGATGCCGAAATTTTTTCTTGCTCCATCGATTTGGCAATAAGGTGATTATTGAAATTGATGTATTTGCGTCTATCTTGAACTGAAAAGTACAGGTGTGATACTTTTTTGTCCTCTTTGTACTTATTTAATCGCTCTTTGCTGAAAGTATCTCCTGCATGTAGAATTTTAACGTATTTCCCTTGGCGTAGTTTTATATAAACGTCAAAGAGCACATTCTTTGTTGAAATAAAGTTTTCAATAGGGATTTGAGTGAATTCTTGATCTGCTTTGTTGATTTCAACTTCTTCAGAGACTCCATCGCGGCGAGGAATGCTCTTTAACATATCCGTAAAATTTTTCTGACCTTCCAGTTCGTCTTGAATGTGTTGCATTGTATATTGGCCAGAGACAATTGACTTAATGCCCATCTTTGTCAATTTATTAATGCCATCTTGCTCTTTAATGAAGTCGTCTTTATCTGCAATGAGGGGAATGACTTTGCATCCTAAATGTTTCTTTTTTATAAACATGAGGACTTCCATGGCCGAATGGCTTTCCAACTTAATATTGATGAGGGTTGCAAAGAAATCTTGTTGAGATAAATGAATTTGCGCATCTCTGCCGTTGTCGGCAGTATATATTTCATATAAGAGGCTTTCGAAGAAGGCTCTTGCATTTTTTAGCCAAGCTTGACTTGGATCGGCAATTAGCAATTTGAGGGGCACTCATTACTCCTATGGAAGCGAGGTAAATCGTTTTCGGCTGGGGGCAAAATCCCTTTAGATAATTCAGATTATTTTCAATTAAAACAATATTATTTGTTTTAATTTTTGCTAGAAAAAGCATGTCTTTTTGTTAGTTATTTTGGTATAGGAGCCTGGTCTTAAGTTAATTTTAGTTTAATTTTTCCAGGAGGACTAATCAAATGGGCCATTCCATTAACGGAACTTTTTCAATTATTTATACCTTGCTTGGTGGTTTAGGTATCTTCTTTTATGGCATGAAGATCATGGGGGATTCATTGCAAAGTGCAGCCGGAGAACTTATCCGCCGCATCATCAATGCCCTTACTACCAATCGCATTTTGGCGGTATTGGTTGGAACCGCTGTAACTATGATCGTGCAAAGTTCTTCCGTGACCACCGTTATGGTTGTGGGACTCGTAAATGCTAGCTTGATGAATTTGGTGCAGGCCATTGGCGTTATTATGGGGGCCAATATTGGAACAACCATTACTGGTTGGATTATTTCTATCAAAGTTGGAAAGTACGGACTTTTGCTCGTTGCTTTGGGCATTTTTCCCGCACTTTTTGCCAAAAATAATCGCTGGAAACAGGTGGGCATGACTATTTTTGGAGTGGGACTTATTTTTGTTGGTTTAGAATTGATGAGTGCAGCGCTAAAGCCGCTAAGAGGAGAGCAGGCTTTCTTGGATGCCATTGCTTATTTTAATGGCAATCATTATGGAAGTTATTTAGCCTCCATGGCCATGGGAATGCTCTTTACAATGATCATCCAGTCATCTTCTGCCATGTTGGGGATTACCATAGCCATGGCTACGACTGGGGTTGTTGAATTTCACACGGCAGTGGCCCTTGTTTTCGGAAGCAATATTGGGACAACAATCACAGCTATTTTAGCTTGTGTGGGGGGGAACACTAATGCCAAACGTGCCGCTTTTGCCCATGCTATTTTTAATATTATCGGTGTCTTAGTTATTATGATTTTCTTTCCTATTTATATTAAGTTCATCGATAGCATTATCCCTGGTGATGTTTATCAACTTGATGCTCAAGGGAGTTATGCTTATGCGGCTACTCACATTGCCACGGCCCATACTATTTTTAATGTTGTGGCGACCATTCTCTTTTTGCCTTTTGTGACACATTTGGCGAAATTGGTGACTTGGTTACTTCCTGGCACAAGCAAGCGCAATCGTCATTTGGTACATCTCAATGCCGCCTCAGGTAGTTTACCTGCAACTGATATCGTGCAAGCTTTTGAGGAAACTAAAAAGCAAAAAGATGTGTTAACGCGTATGTATAAGCTAGTGCGTGAATACTTAGAGTCGTCCCATCCTAGTCATGATATGTTTGCCAAAATTAAACATTATGAAGGTGTGACTGATAATATTCAAAAGGAAATTAATCTCTTTTTGGGGACAACGATGGAAAAGACCTTGAGTCACAAACAGGCTATTCAGGTTCAATGTTTGATTCGCCTTTCTGATGAGCTCGAAAGTATTGGAGACTATTTGGAGAAATTGGCCAATTACAAAACTCGATCTAATGAAATCTTGGATCTGTCTGGAGAATTAGGAAAAGAGTTTTTTGAATTTGGCGATGCCATTTGGCAGTATTTTGAAAATACTGCAAGGGGCTTAGTTGATGCAGATTGGCATGATCGCTCAGTATCTCAGGACAAATCGCAAAAGCTTAAAATCTGGGCAGACTCTATTCGCGATCGTTGTATTGAGAGAATTTCCAATAAAACTTTAGATCCTCTGACCAATATGACTTATTCAGATATGATTGTTGCATTGCGGAAGGTAAAATCTCATTCCGTAAATATTGCACAAGAAATTAGCAAACTTAAGGAGATTCCATTAGTATAAAGAGGAATTTTTTTAGGAGATGCAAATGTTTGAATTGAGAAAAGCGAAGAAAGCAGTTTTGTCATATCCCAAGTTATTGCACTTTTTGGATAATAACCAAGAAGACAAAGTACTTGTTGAAGAATTTGTGGCAGAAATGCATGGCGAATACAAAAGGGCTTGGGTTAAGCTGAGCGAGAAGTTTATTGATTTTACCTTTCGGCATTTATATACCGATGTAAGAATGGATGTTCCTGAAGGCATGGATCTTCGAAAGCTCTGTGAAGATAATTCGGTTGTGCTTGTCCCCAATCACCAGTCTCACGCTGATTATGTGGCTTTGACTTATTTACTAAAGAAAAAGTTCAAGCTTCCTGTGATGGTGGCGGCAGGGAAGAATTTAAGTGTTTTAGGGCTGGGCTCTTTTTTAAGACGAGTCGGTGCTTTTTTTATTAGACGTTGCTTTCACGGGGATCAGCTTTATAAATATACTTTGGAAGCTTACATTCATTATCTGCTAAAAGAAGGAAAGCCTTTAGAGTTTTTCTTTGAGGGGGGAAGGAGTCGCACTGGTAAGTTGTTGTCTCCTCGTTATGGTCTTTTTTCTCTCATTTTAGAGGCTCATGCGGAAATTAAGGAAAGCAAAAAGCCTTTACTTTTTATTCCAGTGGCCATGGCGCATGAATATTTACCTGAATCAAAATCACATGTGAGAGAACTTCATGGGGGACAGAAAAAGCAGGAACATGCAACTCAGTTGATAAAATTGTTTCGTCTTTTTAATAAGAAAATGGGAACCATGCATATTCGTCTTTCCAATGGGATCAGGCCTGAAGATTCTATTGAGGATTTGCGTGAACGAACCCAAAAATTGGCCATTGAGTGTTTCCGTGCGGTCGGAAAGGCTCTTCCTGTTACTCCAATGTCTTTGCTTTCTTTTATTTTGCTTTGTGAACCAGAAGGCGCTTTAACTTGGGAAGAAATCGAGAAGAAAGCGGAAGATATAATAGACTACTGTATTAGTTTTAAAGTGCCTCTTTCTAATAGTCTTGCACAAGGAAATTGGAAAAATTCATTACATGAAGGCTTAAATCTAACTATTCGCAATAAAAAGGTCCGTCGCCAGGAAAAAGTAAAACTGGGCAAGGTCTTTTTCATTGTCGAAGAACGTGCGCGTGCAGAGTTGATTTATCACAAAAATATGATTCTGCAGCATTTTCTCGTTCCCTGCTTTATCCAGGCAACTTGGCCGCTCGTCTATAATGGCGAGGTTAAAACGAATAAAGAGTTAACGACTTTTTTATTGCAAAAGAGAAATGAATTAAAGTACGAGTTCTATCTCCCATCGGCCAAAGAAGTACTAGGGCAGTCCTTGAAAGTATTATCTTACTATCTTGGTAAAGATGTTCAATTTTTGAAAGAATCTTTGGAATTAACTTCTGATGAACTTTTAACCGTAGCTCTGCGTTTGCGCAGTTTCGCTTCAGCGTTGGTGCATATTTACGAGGGATATTTTATTGCAGGAAAAGCTCTTTTTCATTTGGTTGCTCAGGAATTTACAGAAGAAGAATTTTTGGCCGTTTCCAAGGAAGTCTTTGATATGGAATATCACTATGGAAGAGTGGTGACTTTTCCTGAAAGTTATTCTCTTGTGACCATGAAAAATGTGTTGGAATTCTTTTTAAATACAGGTGTCCTTTTTGAACAGGATGGTCTCTATAGTGTGCAAAAGAGTATTGTTTTAGACGAATATATTGCGCGTTTTGCTAAAGATCTTAATGATCAAATTATTGTCAATTTCAAAACAACTCAAATATTACGACAGCAGGAGAAGTTGTGAGTGACGAAAAAAAAATGGAAAGTTCTTTAAGGGAGATTTTTTCTTTTTTGGGTGAAGATCCAGATAGAGAAGGACTAAAAGAAACCCCTAAGAGAATGATTAAATCTTGGAAGCGAATTTTTGAAGGATATAATAAAAAGCCAGAAGACCTTTTGACTTTTTTTTACGCCGAAGGTGATATTCCCAAGGAACAGATTATTTTGTTGAAAGATATTGAGTTCTTTTCGACTTGTGAGCACCATTTTCTTCCTTTTACGGGAAAAGCTCATGTCGCCTATATTCCCACTGATCGCATTATCGGAATTTCGAAATTGGCCCGTTTAGTGGAAATGTATGCGCGCAGACTTCAAATTCAAGAGAGAATTGGCAATCAGGTGGTGGATGCTATTATGACTCACTTGGGAGCAAAGGCAGCTGCTTGTATTATTGAGTCCAAGCACCTTTGTATGAGCTGTCGCGGGGTTGAAAAACACGAAGCTTCTATGGTTACTTCAGCCTTGCGCGGTGGTTTTCTAGAAGATTATCGCTCACGCATGGAGCTTTTGGCCCTAATTAAGGACTAAGAGAGGCTAAGTAACGAAAAAAACTTGTCACTCAAAAAATTGCAGTGTATCAATTTACTTTATATTAATGACTATAAAGCAAAGAAAATAACAGGGGGTGCTTTATTTCTTTTAGTGAAGGCAAATCTCGCGGAACTCCTCGGCCAAATATCCAAAAAGTAGGTGATGGGCCACGTGTAAATGAGGAAATTACCGCCAAAGAAATCAGATTGATTGGAGACAACGGTACTCAATATGGGGTTGTTTCTCTTCGTTCCGCATTTGATATTGCAGAACAAGAGGAATTGGACTTAGTTGAGGTTTCTCCTAATGCCCAACCTCCTGTCGTAAAGCTCATTGATTACGGTAAATACCGTTATCAAGTGCAAAAAAAGGCTCAGGAAGCGAAGAAAAAGCAGGTTGTTGTTAATTTGAAAGAAATTAAACTACGCCCAAATATTGAAAAGCATGATCTTGATGTAAAACTCAAAAAAATTGGAGAGTTTTTGGATGATGGCGATAAAGTAAAAATGTTTATGCAGTTTCGCGGTAGAGAAATGGCCCATTTTGCTTTAGGGAAAGAAAAGTTTCAAAGTATTTTGGACCAAATTGAAGCGCTCGGTGGAGCAGTTGAAGGGGAAATGAAGGTCATGGGCAATCGTATTCTTGCCATGATTATCCCTGCAAAAAAAGTAAAATAGTTTTTGCGAATTTATTAATAAAGTGTTAATAATATGGCCCATATAAGTTGTGGGTCATTTTTTATGGGGGAAGGTTCCCCGTTAATGGATCGATTTTGAGGAGAAGTTATGCCAAAGATGAAGACGAAAAGAGCGGCAGCTAAAAGGTATTCACTAACAGCTACAGGAAAAGTAAAAGTTAAAAGAGCTTTTTTACAGCATATCTTGGAAAAAAGAGGCAAGGGAAATAAACGTCGTGCCCAAAAGCCTGGTTACGTTCATGCTTCTGATATGAAGAACGTAAAGAAATGCATTCCATACGGAGCTTAAGAGTTTTAGATATTAATTAATGTTGTTCCGGCCCCTAGTGGTGTTTAAAGAGGCTAAATGCCCCCCTAGAGTGCGGATTAATTGTGAGGAGTAGTTATGGCCAGAGTTAGAAGAGGCTTTAAAGCAAGAAGAAGAAAAAACAAAATTTTAAAAAGAGCGAAAGGATTTCACTTCGACAGAAGAACAAAATTCCGTAGAGCAGCTGAGACTGTTAAGAAAGCTCTTCAATATGCTTTCCACGGTAGAAAGCTTTTAAAACGCGATATGAGAAACTTATGGGTAGTAAGAATTTCTGCTGCTTCTAAAGCTTTGGGAACTTCTTATTCTCGTTTGATGCACTCTCTTAAGCAAAACAATGTTCGCTTGAACAGAAAAATGTTGGCAGAGATTGCAGCTCGTGATTTTGAAGGTTTCAAATCAATCTTCAATAACACTCAAAAATAGTCCAGTTTAGACATATTTTTAAAGGCCCACATCATTTTTGATGTGGGCTTTTTTTTTGTTGGCATAAAATTTAAAACTCTGCTAACCTATTAATATTAGACTTAAAAGTTTTTGGAGGTTTGCGGTGAGCATGACTAAATTGGACATTGTGGAACGCATTTACAAAGAAGCGGGATTTTCCAAAAAGGAAGCGGCTGAACTTGTGGATCTATTGTTCGCAACAATTAAAGAGACTTTGGCCCGTGGGGAAAAAGTTAAAATTTCAGGTTTTGGAAATTTCACAATTAGAGATAAAGCAACACGTGTGGGGAGAAATCCTCAAACTGGAGAGGCGATGGAAATTTCTGCTCGTCGCGTGCTTACTTTTCGTCCATCTCAGGTTTTAAAAGAAGATATTACTTCGCGCTACGCTCACCGTCTTGATGATAAAGGTAATGAAGATACTTCTATCCCCGCGAAAGAAGGTACTGCTCGCGCATTGAGTTCTTTTGTTTCTGGTGCAGGAATGAAAGATGAAGATGATGATGATGATATGGATGATTTTCACTTAGGAATCTAAGCTCTTCTAATGGCACAAAATTTAAGATCGTATTCATTACAAGAGGTCAGCACGCTTTCTGGCGTGCGACCTTATGTTCTTCGTTTTTGGCTTACGGAGTTTGGTATTGTTTCTCCCGCCAAGGGGAGTATTGATCTTGCTGATTTTTCAGAATTTGATCTCAAACGAATTGAAAGAATTAAGCATCTTCTTTTTGAAGAGAAGATGAGCATTCCCGAGGCAAAGGAATTTTTGTCTCAGGAAAGAGCAGAGAATCGTTTGGAATCTCTTTCCGCAGAAATTGAAGCGAGTGAGGATTATACTTTTGTTTCGCCTGTTCAAGAGGAACAATCTTTAACACCGATTACTCGCTCGCAGGATGCGGTGAAAGAGCGCATCGTTGAGGTCGAGAAAAAAATCATCGTTGAAAAAGAAGTTATTGTTGAGAGACCGATGGTCGATAAATCTTTAGTGAAAAAAATTGAAGATTTACAGCGCGATTTAGAAGAGCTCCAGCTCTTGTTTCAATAAGTCAGAATCAATTCCTATTCTTTTTAAGTCTTTGAGCCACGCGATATTGAGCTGGGCATAGTTGTGCAAATGCGCGGAAAGCAAAGGGTAGTTGAGTTTTAAGCATGTTTGTCGCATTCTTTTAAGGCTATGGAGTAAGGTGCTAAAAGATTCAGACTGATATTCTAAGAAAGGATTTATTTCTTTTTCGTGTTTTGAGATCTCGGGATCAATTAGTTCATTGAGGTCATCAAGTAGCTGGAAGCTCCATCCCATGTCTTTACCTAATCTTAGAAGCTCAACCAGTTTCTTTGTTGTTACTTGAGGATTCTTGAGCAACTCAGAGCCCAAGAGGCAAGTTTGTAGAAGTCTTGCTGTTTTGAGGTAATGAATTTCTAAAATAGTTTTAAAATTTTTATTTGTTTCAATTTCTAGATCCATGACTTGACCAAGGATTAATCCTTTGCCCCCTAGAAAGCGTGAAAAGAGTCTTAGAATGCGCGCAAGAGAGGGGGAATTGATTTGCCCTAGCACTTCATAGGATGCATTAATAAGGGCATCTCCGGCCAATAGGGCCTTCCATTCATTGAAGGCAATGTGGCACGAAGGTTTTCCTCTTCGCATATTATCATCATCCATACAGGGAAGATCATCATGTACGAGGGTATAGGCGTGGTGCATTTCAACTGCGCAAGCAAGATGCAAATGATTTTTAGATAATTGATTGTCCTGTTTTGCTCCCTGGGCAATGGCCGCCACAAGCAGTGGGCGAAAGAGCTTTCCTGGAGGCATAACGGCATAGTGACAAGTTGCTGCAAAATTATGATTGGTAGGCAATATGCGACTTAGTTCTTTTTCTAAAAAAGAAAGGATATTTTGATGAGTTTGTTTGAGCATGAAACACCTAAATTGCAGAGGGAAGGGGCTTGGCAAGGGAGCCCTTAATCTTTATGTTGTAAAAACCATCTTTCTTTTCAAAACCTGAAAGAAAGAATTGCAAGAGACTCATTCCAGGGATTTTCTTAAAAAAATCATCAGCCAAAGAAAGCTCTGTTTTCAAATCAAGAGTGGAGAGGGGCATATTTCTTTGATTGAGCTTAATATCTCCTGAAATACTTGCGCGAATGGGAGACTTGGCATCGCCAATAATGAATTGGGTAATTTCTAAAGAATTCCCGTCGTGCATATTAGCCTTGAGTTGTAGGTGGTTGACCGGCAAAGCGGAAGGGAGTGAAAAACTCATTATATTTTGAGGCGGAATTTTTATATTTTTTGAGTTGAGCATGAAATCAAGCTTGGTCAGTTGAGATTTCTGTATTGTTAGTTCCCCTTCAATCTGGGCACTACCTAGCAATTTCGTCATATCGATAAAATTGTCAGAAAGGGTCTTCAAACTTAATGTCGATGGATAAATTTTTATGACTTGCTCTGATAGGGACCAAGATTGTCCAAGTTCAATTTTCTCTTTATCGAGGGAGAGGACGACTTTACTTGTTGGGCCCAAAGGTGAAAAGCTAACGCCATTGAGAATAATCATTATCTCATCGAGCTTAATCGCGCGAGGGCGATTGAGGCAGCTTCCGGGGATTTCGGGCTTGGTTAAAATTATTTTAGGAAAGAATAGCTCTAGCTGAAGATTTTCAAAACGAATAGGGCATCCTGGAATTGTTCTAAGCTGCTGCCCCACAAATTCTTCCAATTTTTTTTGAAAAGGGTAGTTGATAAAAAATGCAACTGCAAACAGGCTGAGAATAATAAAAATTTTTTTAGGAAGTGGTTTTTTAATCCCTTTGTAAAAGTTTTTGTGAAGATCTTCTTCTTTGATAATGGGCTGCAAACGATCTTTAGGGAGCATTTATTCATCTCCTTTGGGCTCATCACCTTTGTGTAGAGAGTTGCGATTGTATTGCAGGATGGAAAGATTCCCTACGAGCAATTTGCTTTTATCATCTTTTGTTATTTCAATGGATGATATGGCCATTTTGTTATTGGATATCAACTGTTGGAATAAATTGGAGAGTTGCATTGTCGTTAGATCTTTAAAGCTTAGCTTAGCCGTAGCCTTGCCAATTGTGGGAGAAAGGTTCTCGAGTGAAAAGTCACTCACTGTTATTTTCGATGTATCAACAAAAGAGCTACTTGCTGCTTGAGATATTTTATTATTCATTTCATCAGCCGTTTCAATTGGGCTGGGAGCAAAAATGTTACTGGCTGCTTGTTGGTTTAGGGCCTGCTGTTCTAATATTTTAGCCGCTTGAATAAGGATTTCTTCTCTTTTGTCTAATGCCGATTTTATAGAGATATTTCCGACGAGGAGATAAAAAGAGAAAAGCAAAGGAAGAATGATTAGGGCGACGATTATGATATTGACAATCATTTGCCTCTTTTCTTCTTCCTGTTGGGCCATGAGTTCGCGCAAGCGGATAATGAAGGGAATTTCTTTTAGCTGAGCAACTTGCTTAAAGATGAGGCTATCAATACTGAGAAATAGTGGGTTTTTCTTTTTTGCCATCTTTAACCACCAAAACTTATTTTGATCATAAGATCTTGCTTGATAACTTCTACTTTTGCATTATCTAGCCCCAATGATTCAAGCTGTTCCTTAAAATCGTTAATATCTGCATCTTTAGAGAGCTTAAAGCTAGCATGGTGAAAGGCATTATCAGATTGAAAGTCTTGCAGATAGACTTTATCACTTCCCTTTAAAAACTTGCTTAGCTGCAATAATGGGGCAACCGCATTAACTTGTCCTGCTTGTTTAATCGTCAAGCTTTCTGCTTCGATCGCTTTTTTCTTTTTGCGAACGGTTGATAAAACAGTTTGAATGAGGCGCTCATCTGGTTTGCGGCGAAATTGGCGTTTATCTCTTGCCCTAATCTCCAAAACATCGTCCTTAATTACAGTGGCGACTTTCTTATTAAGATCGTCAATTCTTTTGTTAAGGATTAGTCTTTCTGTAAATACGCCGGCCAGGATGACCATAAACAGAATAATAACTCGAGTTGTAACAAAAGATAGGGAGTACAGAGGAAGAGCATCAGAGTTATGGCTTGTATAAACTCCGGAACGCAAGTTCAAAAGAGTCATTTTATTGCCTGGAATCAGACTAAGTAGTGCCGCTAAGGCTAAACGGCTTTGCAATCTTTTATCGGACAAATTTTCGGGAACGACTACGCCATCAGCAAGATTAAGGTGGCGTGTTCGAACTCCAATTTGCTCTGTCAGATAATTGTTCAAATTTTTGATATTGGAGGTACCGCCTGTAAGGAGAATTTGGTTGATGCGTATTCCTGTTTTTACTCGAAAGCTGATTTCCCATCTTTTAATTTCAGAGAGTAGTGGAGAAAAGAGCTTTTCCATTAAATTGGCAAATTCTTTTTGGGCATCATTGACTTGATTATATTGTTCTTTAGTTAAGAGAAAAGCATTCTGATGTTTATAAATACTGGCTTCGTCACGGGAAATTTTGTAGTGAACAGAGATCATCTCAGTAATTGCTGAACCAGCAATATATGATACGTGGTAGGAGCAGAGATTTCCGTGATTAAAAAAGTATGCTTTTGTGGTTTGGTGTCCAATATCAAGAATACAGATCGGGTGATTGATTTGCTGTCGCTTGATAAAGCTCATATAGGCAGAAGCTTCAACCGTTAGAATGTCCGGAACGACCCCTTGAAGTTTTTCAAAATAAGGTCTGAATTTTTCTTTGGAGAAAAATGTTACAATAGCTTCAAAACCATTAGGGGTGGGATTGAGAATATTGGCAGAATGAATTTCATCTTGAGAGAAGGGTAATTCTTCTTCTAGCTGAAAAGGAATCATTAAGTTTGCTTTCTTTTTATTTTTTATCGGCAAAGAAAGAAAACGCATTGAAATAAAGGATGAGGGAATAGACAGCAGAATTTTATTAAAATTTAAATTCTTCTCAATGTGACTTTTGATAATTTCAAAAACCGCATCTTCATTCTGTTGCTCATGCTCTTCTTGAAATTGTTGAATATTGATTTCAGAAGCACCTAAAAGAGTACTTGTCTTCTTTTCAACGTTTGCATGAACGAATTTTACAGTATGACTTCCAATGTCAACAATCAGATATTTCATAAATAAATTGTAACAAGGGAGTTTTATTCCTTAAAGAAAAAAGTTTATTTATGAGACTTTTATTTCAAGGGTTCGGGGGCGTAGAAGTTGTAGGGGGGGCTCCTTTTCTGATTCTTTGGGTGAATCTTTTGGCGAATCCTCTTCTGGCTCTTCTTCTATTTCATTGCCCCATTCATCAACTTCTTTCTTTTCTTCTTCTTTCTTACTTTTTTTCTTGGCATTGTCTTTTTTGGTTGAAGGTTTGGCCGGGATAAGAATAAAAGCCTCAAGCGTATAGGTGCTTTCATTTTTGGAGCCCGTCGATATAACTTTGAAAAGAGTATTCACTGGACCAAAGTTGATACCTGCCTTTTGGAGTTCTTCTATTCTTTTATCAAAGTCTTCTTTGGACGCTATTTTAGCTTGCCCAACGATATAGTCTTCAAACTCTTTGACAGTATTAAAATAGTGAGGTTCTTCAGGGTCATCCCGGTATTCAAAAAATTCTTTAATTTGATCGTCTAGAATATCAGGGAAAATCATTTTTAAAATATTGCGCGAGATTTTATTGAGATCAATCATCAGCGCACCATGGACGGTATAATCATTTCCCAGCAATAGTTCCTGTAGCTTTTCATCCCAGCCTGAAATCAAGGAAATTTCGGATAAGGAAGAAAGAGGGGCAAATTTGGGGGAGACCCCTCGACTTTCATATTCTAGTTGAAACTCATTAGTGAACTCATCTTGAAAAGTTTCAGGGTCACTGACATAGTATTTTAGTGAACTCACTAGTTTTTTGGGGTTTAAATCAGGATATTCAAGTTCAAACTCTTCATCATCTTGTTCACGTTTCTTTTCAATAATATCAGTAAAGCGTCTAATAAGTAGTGGCTCTATTTGGAGCGTATTTTCCTCTGTGGGATCGCTTTCAGCCCCTTCGCTTGTTGTCGTCGATTTCAATTTCTCCTGAGAGAGACGCAAGAGGTTGAGGTTAATTTTATTAGAGGCGTTTTCAATGAGTATTCTCATTTCCCCTTCAATAATGGTTTCTTTGGTAAATTCTTCAAGGGCCGTTTTTTGGAGAATATCCATTTCTTTGGGAGCCGGTAGGGGGAAAATAAAGGGAACATTCCATATGGGATTGAGCATCTCTTGTTTTACGTTTTTTTTCAGACTTTCGTTGTTTTGAATAAAGTTAAAAACTTCTTGGTAAAGCCGTAAGCGAGCGAGACCAAGGGTCAAACCAGCCTGCGCATTAAGGCGAGCCTGAAAGCGATCTTGCATATTTTCATTGCGAATTTTATTAACTTTGGTTTCAAAAGAAAAGTCAACGAGCAGGGCGGTCATCACAGTAACTACGGCCATGACCATCAAAAGGGCCACTCCTTTTTGCTGCTTGAAAATGGAGTGAAGTTTTTTAATACTCTTCATTTTCATCCAAATCGACTATTCCGTCGTTGTTATCATCTGCGACAGGAGATTCGGTTCCTGATTTTGCTTTACTCTTTTTATCTTCATCAGTTTTGGGATCAAAGGGAGGCCATTGGGGAACAAATGTTCTGACAAATTTTTGTGGCTCCATATTGGGCAAGCCTTTCCAACTAAAACTAATGCGAATACCATCAATACGCAGTTGATTTTCTTCCCCACTAATTTCTTTCAAGGTGGAAACAAACTTTTTCTTCTTTTTATCCCAGAATTGAAATTCGAATTCAGTGATATATTTGAGAACTTCAAATTCTTTGACTTCGTCCAAAAGAGCCCCATTAGATGAGTAAGGGTCAAGAGCATCATAACTTCGAACAAGATGCAAAGTACCTAGTCCTTGCTCTTTTTCTTCATCTGTTAATTTGTCATTTTCTTCTACGCGATAGCGAATCCAAGCGTAAACAGACTGGGGGGCATTGCTGCCAAAGTTTTGATGATTAGAGCTTAAGAACTCAATGTCTTTTTTATCTTTTTGCAAAATTTTAGGCACTGGGAGTCCTGTCGAATTGGCAAAGGCGAAGCGATCATTATCCTTGTAGAGATTATTGAGATTGGTATTGGATTCTTGCAATTCCTCTTTCTCTTCTTCGCTGGTTCCTGTTGTTTGCGGTATTTTAAATTTGGCAGAAAAATAAAGGGGAGAGAAAATTTGAGTGAAATCTCTTTCCAGACGGGCCAATGCACTTTGAACTTGTACCTTTTTTCTGTCTTCTGCGACAATTGCATCTTTAGTATCAATATTTCCTGTGGAAATAGAAATGACTCCAATGATCATAAAAGACAGAATTGTGGTTGCCACAATAATTTCGATGAGAGTGAAACCAGACTGAGATTTAGATTCCCACATTGATTTTTGCCTTTTCGTTAAAAAGTAATGTGGTTGCAGTAAAAGAAAAATCAGTTTCTTTATTATTCACTTTGACTTGAGCTTGCCATACCATTTCTGCTAAATTCTTTTTCAGTTTTTCAAAGACCATTTTTTGGATTGAAGAATCTTCTTTTTCTTTTTCTTCTTCACTTTTTTGCCCTGTAATTGCGGAGTAATCAGGAATTTTGAGTCGTTTGTAGGTGATAGAATATTGGTAATCGGGATATCCTTCTTCCTCAAAAGTTCCGGTTTCTGGTGTTAGTGTCAGCGATTCTGCAAATTCTGGTGGATCGAGCTTAAGCATTGATACTTTTTCCTCACAAAGCATGCGCAGACGACTTTCTTCTTCAAGCATGGAGGAATCTTGTAAGTTAGACCCAAAGCCCACCACGAAGGCCGTAATGAAAAATGAAAAAATAGAAAGGGCAATGAGCACTTCTATAAGTGAGAATCCTCGTTGAGAATGGGGCGATCTTATTCGGATTGCCATTCTTGAAAAATTCCTTTTGCTTGATCGATTAATTTCATTTCGCGTTCATATGCATCTTCGGTATCAATAGGATCCATAGGGAAATATTTTACCTCGGTTTCTTCAGAAAAGGGATATATATATAGGGCCGCGAGTTCGGAATCACTGGCAAAGATAATCAACCCACCATCTTTTTCACCAGATGGATAGAGGTAGAGCTGAGCTTCAAACTCTGAAACAAAAACAGGGTAGCGAGTTGTTCCCATGCCTAATATTTTAATATTGTCGTCTAAATCTTTTTTGATTTCAGCAAATTGAGAATGTCCTGAGAACTGTTTGGAAATTTGATCTTGCTTTTTTTGATAAGCTTCACGATCTTTTATGGACATGCTGGAAGTGTCTTTAAATTCAATGAGGCGCAAACTGGTATCTGTAGAGTATTCGACGGAGTACTGTTGCGGTTTTTTATCAAGACTCAGTTTGAGTCTGACCACTGTATTTTTTAGAGTTGCTTCACTTGATGCAAAGCGGATAGCCCGGTCAAAGGCATCAAGAGTTTCGTTTATTTGTTGACGGGAGTCAGTATTCGAGAGGGTTGCTCCTAGGAGCAAAATAAAAACTAAAAGGGCCATGGATACTAGGATTTCGATCAGAGTAAAACCATTGGCCCTTTTTGAATATACTTTCTGTGCGAAAGTTTTCAAGATACTTTTATTTTCCTAAGTCATCACTTGTTATATCTTTATCCCAGCCTTCGCCACCTTCAGCTCCGTCCGATCCTAAAGATTTAATGATGTATTTTTTTCCATCGCTACATTCATATTCAAATTCATAATCCCATGGATCAAGAGGAACTTTTCCACCTGCAATATATCCATTAGGAGCATAGTTTTTACATTCTCTACCGGCAGTAGGCTTTTCAACCAAGGCATCCAAACCTTGTTCAGTGTAAGGGAAAAAGCCGCAGTGACGACGGAATTCCATTAAGCGTTGTTGTAAGTTTTGAATTTGAATCTTTGCTGATTTTACACGTCCTTCTTCATAGCTATCCATTACCTGTCCTGTAATGAAAGTACCGGCGAGAGCGAGCAACGCCAAGGCAATTAGGATTTCGATCAAACTCATACCATAATTGTTTCTCATAAAGACAACCTCCACATTGTAGTCCTAAATTATTTGGGGTTATTCTAACTTACATTTTACTCATTTGCATCATGGGAACAATTACCGACATCACGATAAATCCTACCGCGACGCCCAAACCGATCATCATAATGGGCTCGAGAATAGATGTTAATCCTGAAATTCGTGAGTCGACTTGTTCTTGATAGTTCTCTGCAACAATTTGCAGCATATCTTCTAGTTCGCCAGACTTTTCACCTAGTTTGATCATGTGCGTTACGAGAGGAGGGAAAAAACCACTGGAAATCAGAGGAGTCGCCAAGGAAGCCCCTTCCTTAACAGCCTCTTTGGCCGATTCAATGGCCTGCTTCATCCAAATATTGGGGATGAGATTTTTTACGATATTAAGCGCCGTCATGATAGGGACGCCTGAATTGAGTAGGGTCGCCAAAGTTGAACAAAAACGTCCAACATTAATCATTTTTATAAGAATTCCTAAGATGGGAAGACGAAGTTGGAGGCGGTGCCATATGGCCTGTCCCTTTTGGGAATTAATAAATTTTTTAAATACCCAGAGGGATACAAAAATAAAGGCAATAACAAGCCACCAATATTTGAGTAAAAAATTAGAAAGACCAATACAGATTTTAGTTTGAATAGGGAGTTCTTTTTTCATGGACTCAAAAATTTTTGCGAGTTTGGGAATAACGAAGATGAAAATGACATTCATCATGATAAAACCAAAAACCCCCATCAGGACGGGGTAGGTCATGGCCCCTTTGATTTTATTGCGTAATCTCATCTGACTTTCAGTAAAATCGGCCAAACGCAATAGAACAATATCCAAAGTTCCTGAAGCTTCACCTGCTTCAACCATGTTGACAAAAATGGTATTAAAGATTTTTGGATAATCAGAAAGAGATTTTGCAAAACTTGTACCTTCGGTGACCTTCTGACGAACCTCCGCGAGTACAATTCGCATTGTATTGTTCTCAACTTGTTCCATGAGGGCCCCAAGGGCTTCTACAATTGGAATTTTCGCTTTGATCAGTGTTGCAAGTTGACGAGTCGTAATGGCCAAGTCTGTCACAGATACTTTGCCGGAAAAACTCATGCCTTTATTTTGCTTTCCCGATTTTTCTTCTTTAATGCCAACAAGCATGATTCCCATGCCACGTATTTTCTGCTTTGCCTGAGCAACGTTATCACTGGTAATACTACTTCTAATATCTTTACCTGTGCGATCAATTCCTTGATAGTTGAAAATAGGCATGTCCTAAGGTCTCCCGTTTACTCGTCTGACATTTCTTCGGCATTAATTGCTCGCAACATTTCGTCAATTGAAGTAATACCGCTAAATACCTTCGAAACAGCATCTTGACGTAAAGTAACCATGCCTGCTTTTACAGCAGCCTTCTTAATGGTTCCTGCATCGGCTTGGCGTAATACGAGGGCCCTTACATTATCGTCGACAATGAGAAGTTCACTCACGCAGGTTCGCCCAGAATAGCCGGAATCATTGCATTTGGCACATCCTACAGGTTCATAGAAAACTGCACTTTCGGGAATATCTTCTATGCCAATGAGATCTTTTTGGTAATCGGTAATCTCAACTTGCTTTTTGCAGTTTTCGCAAAGAACACGCATCAAGCGTTGTGAAAGAATTCCAATCAATGAAGAGGCAATAAGGAAGGGCTGAATTCCCATATCAATAAGACGAGTCGGGGCAGAAGAAGAATCATTGGTATGCAGGGTGGAAAGCACAAAGTGACCAGTCAAAGAGGCATTGATGGCCATTTCGGCAGTTTCACTATCGCGGGTCTCTCCCACCATTACCACATCGGGGTCTTGACGCAGGATCGCACGCAGCGCAGTTGCAAAAGTGAGATCAATTTTTTGATTCACCTGAATTTGAGAGACACCTGCAATTTCATATTCCACAGGATCTTCCACTGTAATGATCATTTTATCAGGCGTTTTAATGCGGTCGAGCATCGCAAAAAGAGTGGTTGTTTTACCTGAACCGGTCGGTCCACAAACGTAAACAACACCGTGTTTTAGATTACATAATTCATCTAGTTGGTTCAGCACTCTTCCATGAAACCCGAGAGTTTCAAGATTGAGTACGGTATTATTTTTTTCGAGAATACGCATTACCAAGCGTTCCCCATTTTGAACGGGGACAGTGTTAAGACGAATATCAATATCTTTACCTGCAATTTTAATTTTGATACGACCATCTTGAGGAAGACGTTTTTCTGCGATATTTAGTTTCCCCATAACTTTAATACGCGCACTGACCGCAGCATGAGTTTTAATGGGTTGGCTTAAAATTTCAGTCATAACCCCATTGATGCGGAAGCGATAAACCGTTTCTTTTTCATAGGGTTCAATGTGAATATCAGATGCTCTTTCTTTTACTGCACGGAAAATAATTGAGTTCACAAAACGAATAACTGGAGCTTCGTCTGCGGCAGCATCCAAGATATCGATTGGCCCATCAAGATCGAGATTTTCTTCAAATTCGTCTTTAATATCTTCAATAAGATTTTTATTGGCCTTTTCGTAGATACGATTAATGGCATCTTGGATTTTCAGTGGCGTCGAAACAACAACTTCGATTCTTTTATTGTAAATGCTTTGCAAATCGTTGATTGCAGCATCATTAAAGGGATCGCTGGTGAGAACGGTTATATGATGATCTGTTTCAATAATCGGTAAAATTTCATGACGCTTGCAGTAGTTGATAGGCAGATCACGCAAAATTTGAGGATTAATTTCTTCCACTTTAAAGTCATTGATGTGTGGAATGCCGACCTGATGACAAAGAACCCTTACGATATCATGGGGATGGATATAGTTTTTGCGCAACAAGATTTCCCCTAAAAGGGCCCCTGTTTCTTCTTGCTGTTCCAGAGCTTCTTTCAGCTGCTCTTCAGTTAAAGCAGTATACTTAAGAAGAAGCTCTCCTAGTTTTGTATTTTCTCTTTCGAGGCGGGCAATGAGGGTTTCAGGTTTTTGCATAATTTAAGCTCCGCTATTGTCCTGAATTTCTTTCATTATCTGCTGATAATCTGGAACATCTGGTGTGCTTTCTTCTACTTTTTTATGAGGAACAGCTTCTCTCTCTAGTTCTTGATTATTTTGCAAATAGCGATTGTTCTGAGCCTCTTTGTCGTAAAGAGGTCCTTCTTCTTGTTTTTTTGCCTTTTCATAGAGTCCTTTAATGGTTGAGGCATAAGGATCGTTCTCATCCATTACATTTTGTAGGTGTACTGAACGACGAGCAAGAATATCTTGAGTATGTTTGGCTGCAGTTTGCTCATAGGTCATGAGAATTTTAGGAGTAAGGAAGAACAATAGATTGATCTTTTCTGTTTGCTTCTTTTTGTTCTTAAAGAGCCAGCCGAGAACTGGAATATCGCCAAGGAAAGGAACTTTACTTGTGGTACTTGTTTCCTTGTCGCGCATTAAACCGCCCATAGCAATAGTATCACGATCTCTCACCATAACAGTTGTTTGCGCAGCCCGTGTTGTTGTTCCGAAACCTTCAATATTACCTAAGTCTCTATTTGAAAAGTCATCAATCTTTTGATCGATTTTTAGTTTAATAAAACGTGTCACTTTATTGATTTGTGGGGTGATTTTTAGTGAAAGCGTCACTTTTTGTTCTTTTACAGACGTGCTGGTACTTCCATTTGAAGCAGTTGTTTTTTCTGGAACGGGAACAGTTTCTCCAACTTCAAAAGCCCCTTCCGTATTATCCATAACAAGGAGCTGAGGAGTTGCAAGGACATTGGATTTGGTATTACTGACAAGTAAGCTGATCAATCCATTGATGGAGCTGATATTGACTTCTTGCCCACCCACTGTCATTTCAATACTTTTTCCGGCACTACCCCCCACAAATAGTCCTGAAAGATTTGTAATATTGCCACTAAGGAGGTTCATAATATTGCCTGTACCATCAAACCCAGCAACTTCACCTGCGCCAGAGCCATAAGCTCCAACGATACTCGTGCCACGAGAATCGAGGTTGGCAATATTGGTTTCCATAATCAAACCTTCAATATAAACCTGATCTTTGGGAACATCGAGTTTTGCGATAACTTGCTTAATTGTCAGATAATCTGTAGGAGATGCTGTAATAACCAAGGCATTATTGTCTTTATCAGCGTTAATTTTCACTTGCGCGGTGAAAAGTTCCCCTAAATCAGTATTGGAGCGGCTAAAGTTTTTAGAACTTTTAGAAGATGAGCTACTGCCACTTGTTAATCCTGAAAGGGTTTTGGCCAATGTTTCTGCATCTGAATAGTTCAAATAATACACGTGGATTCTTCCACCCGCTTGATCAACCAAAGGAACATCAAGTTTATCAATAAGACTACGCAATCTTTTGGCGCCATCAGCATTGGCCATGGCGATAATGGAGTTGGTCCTTGGTTCAGCAATAATCTTATTGATTTCTTCTGCTGATTTTTGACTACGAGTCAGACGAGAGCTAGCACCAGAACTTTTTGACTTCAAAATGGTATCAAGTAGTTTTGCAATTTCTTGTGCCGAAGAGTGCTTAACTTTTATAATTTGTAGAGTTTCTTCATGTCCGGGGACATCCAAAAATTGGATCATACGCAAGAGGCGAGTGATATTAGAGCCAGTATCAATCATTAACAAGGTATTGGTTTGTTTAATGTCAATGAGGCGACCATAGCGAGACATGAAGGGACGAAAATTTCTAGAAATTTCTGTTGCGTTGATGTTTTTGAGCGGTTGAACTCTCATTATATATGTATCTGTCTCAGGAGTGAAACTTCCGCTGTAGATATCAATTGTGGCGTTTCTCAAATCTCTTTGATTAATGATTTTATAAAATGCTCCAGATTTAACAAGTGTATAGCCATTCAAATCTAATGACGTGAGGTAGGCTTTCCAAGCGTCTCCAACGGTAATTGGAGAAGGGGCGACAATCGAAATTTTACCTTTAAGGTCTTTGTCGAGAATCAAGTTGATTCCCGTAAGTTTCTGCATATGTTTAGTTAGTTCCATCAGGTCGACGTTTTGAAAATCAAAACTGGATACTACTTCCGGGCCAAAGGCGGTATCAGGATTGAGATTAACGTATTTATCTTGTTGTTTGGGAACTGGGAGCGTGCTTTTTCTACCAAAATAATCTGCCGAGGAACTTTTTCCTGTGCGACTTGCTCTATCATTGCCGCGACGAAGAGAAGGAGTTTCACGCATACGTGAACCATCATTTCTTGGGATAGGTACATCACCCGCTAATGGCTCTTCATCATCAATCGGAAAAGTTTCTTCGATAGGCTCCTCTACGGGAACAAAATCGGAATCGGCTATTTCTTCAGCATTGAAAGAAGGCGGAGGGGCATCTTCTCCCGCTGGTACAATTTCATCATTTTGAGGATCTTGGAAGTCGGTTGAAGATCGATACTTCTTAAATTGCGCATTTGCACCCTGTGACATGAGAAGAAGCATCGAGAGCATGATGATGTTTCTAGTTGTTGATTTTTTTAGCATGTCCATCCATCCCATAATTTAGTTTTCAAAGTTATAAGAACGTGTTGTTTCAATTCCACCACGAGACACTGACAGTTCCAGTTTGTCTAGTTGGCGAACGCGCCCAAAAAGCTCCATAACTTGGTTAATACTTTGTATTTTCTTTCCATTAATTTGCGTAATCGTATCGTTATTTTGAATGTCGAGCGTGGAGTAGATACTACCTGGCTCAACTTCTTGAATATTGAAAGATAGGCTGCCATCTGGATTTGTTATTTGAATGGCCCTTGCTTGAGTTAAGATAGAGCCAATGTCCTTAAGCTGGTCATTAAGAAATTGCTTTTTAATATTAAATTTATTGCCATCACTGAGAATTTGCTTTTTATTGTTTTGCGCATTAAGAGCTTGACGTCCTTCTGTCGAACTCAGCACGTTAATCGGAGATTTTGAGCGCTCCATGGGGTCAGAGCTTTTGATCAATTCGCACTTTCCGCTTTGTAGATTTTTGACCACAAGTTCATAAGGGAGAATGCGACCGACTTGCGCCAGTCCTGAAATGATATCACCTTCTCTAACTCTCTCTAGCCCGGAGGAACGTGATTCAACAGAGGCTATCGATTTAATGCTATCTTGAATAACGATGGAGTTAATTAATTTAATTGGAAGTGAAGATGCATTTTTGGCTTCAAGGCAAATTTTAACTTCGTCTTCTTTTGGTTTCTTTTTTGCGTCCTCTTCACGCTTTTCTTTTTTAGCTTGAAAAAGATCCGCAGTTTGAATGACCGCATAATTTGCAAAATCAAGAGATGGATGCGCTTGGGCGGCCCTCGCCTTTTTTTCTGAAATTTCAACAGGGGGAGCAAGAATAACGGCCAATATTTTTCCTGTAAGATAGGGGAGGATGATCAGTAAAGACCAATTGAAGCAGCGGTGAATTAGTTCTCTTTGAGGGGGAGCTGAAATGTTTTTAAGACTTTCTGCAATATTGCTCGTATTAATATTTAAATTAAAGCCTCCGCCCTTTTTTTGGGGGAGAAGATTGAGGGCCTTGGGGTTGTTTTTTAGGGCCAAAAATTTATCGTGAATTTTGCGCCAAACTAGTTGCAGTCTGTCTTTGAATTGATTAGAGCGGGAGATTTGAATAAACTGCGTGCCATCTTCTTCTATTGGCCCTTCAGAGAGATCATCTGCTCGTAAATCCTCTGATTCTTCGGAAGATTCTTCAAATTCCTCGGATTCTTCTTCAAAATTTTCGAGAAGAGTTTCTTCGGTAGGAGCAAACTCATCAGGTATTGGATTCTTTTTGCGGAAGTTCTTAATATTTTTGAGTTTTTCAAATAATTTTTTCATGAAATAATTGTCACAATAATTATTTTGATGCGCAAGTCTATAAATTAACTTTGCAGAAAAAAAATAAATTTATTATTTTAAATGTAAGGCTATTATAAAAAATGAGTATTCAAACTGCGATTTGGCTACTGTCCTAAGGAGAAAATATGAGTGCTAAAGAGTGTTTCTCATCGGCAATGGAGTCGATTTTTGTCGGGAAATTGCCTCCTGTTGAGGCTATGAGTTTCCCCGATTTAGATGAGGAAAAGAAAATTTTTGGAATTGAGTTAACCGATATTATTAGCAAATATCTCAAGGAAAATGTTGATTCAGAGAAGTTGGATCTGGAAGGTAAAATTCCTGATGAAATTATTGAAGAATTAGCTTCCATGGGGCTTTTTGGACTTTCCATTGATGAGGATTATGGTGGGCTAGGACTGGATTATAGTCTTTATGCTCGTATTTTTGAGGAAGTGACCCAATATGATGGCTCTATTGCGACAACTCTTGGGGCACATCAATCCATTGGATTAAAAGCATTGCAATTGTTTGGCAATCAGGAGCAAAAGGATAAGTGGCTTCCTAAATTGGCAACAGGCGAAAGTATTGCTGCCTTTGCTCTAACGGAGCCTGCTGCTGGCTCAGATGCTTTTTCTATCCAAACGAGGGCAGTTTTAAGAGAGGATGGAAACTACGTTATTAATGGTCAAAAAATTTGGATTACCAATGCTGGGATGGCCTCTTTTTATACCGTCTTTTGTAAAACTGAACATGTGATTGAGGGAGAGACAAAGGAAAAAATTACGGCGTTTATTGTCGAAAAAGATCGTGAAGGAATCTCCTTTGGTGAACCAGAGAAAAAACTTGGGATCAGGGCCAGTGAGACGCGTGCGATCTTTTTTGATAATGTTGTAATTCCTCCTGAAAATGTGATTGGAAAGCCTGGACGCGGCTTTAAAATCGCTCTGAGTGTTTTAAATATTGGTCGTCTTTCACTTGCGGCTTGTTCTGTCGGTGCAATGAAGACTTGCACCTCTTTAGCAATTAACCATGCTAAAGAAAGGGCCCAGTTTGGTCAATCGCTCCTTGAATTTGAAATGATTCAAGAAAAAGTAAGTCGCATGCTTGCTGCGACATATACTACGCAATCTCTTCTTTACTATACGACGGGACTAATGAACAAAGGGATGAAAGATTATTCCCTTGAAACTGCCATTTGCAAAATTGCCGCCGCAGATAAGATTTGGTTTGTTTCCGATGAAGCACTACAGATCGCGGGTGGAACTGGCTACATGAGAGAATACCCCTTTGAACGTTGGCTACGAGATACTCGTATCAATCGTATTTTTGAGGGGACGAATGAAATCCTCAAAGTCTTTCTTTCTTTGACAGGCATGAAACCTGTCGGGAAAAATCTTGGCGTTTTAAAGATTTTACAATCACCCCAAGCAATGATGAAAGACCCAAAGAAAGCGTTTATAGTATTTGGACAAATTGCAGGACGTTTTATTAAACGCTCTTTTTTTATGCCTAAAGGACTTAATTCGGAGGAGAAACTCGAAGAGCAGTTTAATCGTTTATCAGTCATGATTGGACGTTTTGGCAATGCCGTCGAAAAGGTTTTGCTAAAGCATGGTAAAAAAATATTAGACAAGCAGTTTGTTCAGCACCGAATCGCTCAAATGGCCATTGAGATTTATTCGATTCTTGCTGTTCTTTTGAGAACGGAAAGCATTTTGAAATCAGGTATTGATCAAGCGAGTAAAGATTATTATTTGCATTTGGCAAAAATCTCCTTTTCCGAGTCTGAGGATGTTTTTTGGAAAAATTTAGCCAAAGTTAAGAACAATAGAGATCGTTGTATGAGAGAAGTTACAAATTATCTTAAAGATAATTCAGGTGTAGATTTTGATATCCTTAAGGCTTAGTCTTCTCCCTGTTCTTTTTTGGGCCTGCGCAAGTGGACATATGTCTGCACTAGAGGAGGCTTCAGAAAAACATCCTGTCGTTTCGCTGGGGCAGACGGAAAAAGATTCGAGGCAAGATAAAAAGGATGCTTCACTCTCTTTATTGGAAAAATTTTCTGATGATTTGCAAGAACAAAAAATGAAAATGGATGCAGAGCCTTTTTTGGTTTCTACCGCTCAAAGGACATTTGTCGAAAGTGGTGAAGCCTATGGATTAGGCGGGATTCAAGCTGTTCGTTTTTATGCAGTTGATTTTGATGCTGATGGATACACTGATCTAGTTAGTCTGCCAGATCATTTTGCTTTTCCTGAGTTTCGACGTTTTGATGCTAAAAAGAAACGATTTGAATTGATAAAATATTCTCCCTTTGCAAAAGATTTACGCGCTTCTTTTTTGATCTTTGTGGACCTGGATCGAGATGGGCTGCTGGATTTGCTTTTGGGAACTTTAAATCAAAAGAGTGAATTGCAAAAGCAGAAGCTAAGCCTTTACAAAGCTGAGAAAAAAAAAGGCAGAATTTTATATCAGAAAAAAGAGCTGCCTAAGAAGTTTTTGGCCGGTCCCAATGCCTCTGTTTCTGTCTTAGATTATAATTTAGATGGGCTTATGGACCTTTTTGTCGGTAATTGGCTTAAAGATGCTCATCACAACCCTCGACCTATGCCCGATCAATTCCTAGAGGCAATAAGTCCTTTTCAATTTAAAGAGCTATCACTTGTCTTGACTGATGAATATAAAACACATGCTGACCATAATGAGTTTTATATGAATGCTCGTCCTACTTTTTCATCTTCAACTTGTGATCTCAATCAAGATGGTTATCCCGATATTTTGACGACATCAACGGGAGGCTTTGCTAATAAGTTATGGATGAATGAGGCTGATCCTAGAGCGGAAGCTGGATTTCGCTATTTCCTCAATCGAGGAGAGGTTTCTGGATATGCTCATGATGATCAGGGCAAAATGGAGTTGTCAGGAGGAGGCAATAGCTTTTTTTCTTCCTGTGCTGATTTTGATCATGATGGAATTATGGATATTTTTCTCGGCGAAGTTTTTTCTTATTTTGATCCACCAACACGAGATAAATCCAGTATCCTCAAAGGAAATTTCCAAGGAGATATACCTTCCTTTTTGCGTTTTGATTATGTCAATGATGAGAATATTGAAAAATGGCAGCAGGGTGATCGCAGGGCCGTATGGGTTGATTTAAACCTTGATGGAAATTTAGATCTCATTGTTGAAAATACAGGTATGCCTCCGAACTCTCGTTTGGTAACTTTTTTGCAAGAAAAAGATCATGGATTTCAAGATGTCGCAAAAGACTGGGGACTTAATCTTTTAAATCCCTCAGGCATTGTAGTGCTAGATGTCGATCGTGATGGAAGACCAGATATCTTAAGTGGCCAAACGTCAGTTCGCGAAAAAACTTATCAACCAAAAATTTATTTATTTAAGAATATGATCAAGCCAGAAGGTCAGCACTTGCGAATTTATCCCCAATTTAAATCAGGGCAAGCAGCTGCGCTTGGGGCAATGGTGAAATTGATAACAGATAAGCAAGTGAGACGTTTTTGGTATGAGTTATCCCAAGGGGGGCTTTCTTCTCAAAATGAGGAAGGAATTTTTGTTGCTTGGCCTCACAATGAAAAAATTCAGCAATTGGAAATTCGCTTTCCCCTCAAAAATAAACAAGGAAAAGTTCTTTCCCAAGTGATCCCTCTTAAGCCACAAGACTTAAAAGGCAAAAAAGAATTCTATATTGATGAGACTGGAAAGGCCCTTTTTAAATAAGGGCCTGTCTTTTTACTTCTTCAATAAACTCTTTAAAATGTCCTGGGAGAATTTTGTAGTTTAGTGTGGCCATGTAAATACTAGAGGCTTCACTGGAAGAGTTTTTCATTTCAATTTTAAAGAGACGATCGTTGCTGCGCAAAATATGTTCTGGAACGATTGCAATACCAACATTTTGCTTAACGAGCTGAATGATTGATGTGATTGAGCGAACACAAAATATTTTTTTGCTGCGACGTTTGTACAGGCGGAATAGGTAATCTTGCTCATCGTAAACAACCCAGTTGTAGGAGCTGATTTTTGATTGTTCGACTTCTTTTTTGCTGATAAGTACGAGTTTTTCGTTGAAAAGCTTCAAAGAACTCACAAGCTCATTTTGGATATTCTCAGGAGTAAAGATAATATCAAATTTGCCTTCATTGATTCCTTGTTTAAGCTCCTGAGGAGTGCCGATTGTCACTTCCACATTGTGCGGAAATTTATTGCTGTATTCACCAATAATATTCGTCAGCCAGGTCTCCAAAAGACCGTGTAAGGTTCCAATGCGAATAACTTTTATGGCCTCACTTTCGAAAATGTTTTCCATGGATTTTTCGAATTGCTGAACTGCGCGAAAAAGTTCAATTCCTTTTTCGGTAAGAAGAACTTTTTTAGAGGAGCGGATAATAAGTTCTTGTCCAATCGATTCCTCTAATAGCTTTATTTGTCTACTGACTGCTGACTGAGCAATATTGAGGGCCTCTGCCGCTTTAGAAAAGCTAAGTAGTTTTGCCGTCGTCATAAAAGCTTTAAGATAACGATAATCCATATAATCTCCGTTTAAAACCTATCTAATTATTGAAATATTTATAATGGGCAATAGAATAAATGTAAACAAAAATCGAGACTTAAATTTGGGAATTCTTTTGGGATAAAGAGGCAATGGCAATAATAAAATCTTGATTTAGGGCATTTTTCTTTTCAAGGTAAATCTGTGCATGGGGAGTGCAAAAATCCGAGTAGGCGATATCCTCTTGGAGGTATAGGGACTTAAGTAATTGCTGATCTTGGGGAAGACTTTCTGAGAGGGCCTTAAAACCAGCTTCTTTTTTGACCCAAAGATCAAGCAATTGCTCTTCTTTTTGATCCTTGTCATTTTTAAATAGATGCCTTGCATTTACTGCAATCTGTCTTGAGGCTATTTCAAAATCGATGCCTATAGGGCCAGAGGCACAGCAAGCAAGGGCATAATCTTGAGTATGGGAAAGAGAGTAGAAGAGAGGTATTCCTTCAAATAATAGAGCGTAATTTTGAGGAGACTTTTGGACCGCTGCTCGAGGTATATTTAGGGATTCAAGCAATTTGAGTAGACCCAAGCGAGCATTATAATAAGAGAGCTTTCTTTTTTCCCCCATCTTTTGTTTCGGAGGGGGGAAAAGATAGTCGATTAAGCTTTGTTGCTCCAAACTGAGCGGCATACTGTTTTGAAGCAAGCAAACTTTAAAATCATGAATTTTAAAAAATGCCAGCTCCATTATTCAGCCAGATATGTATAGCTCTCCAAGCAAGACTCGTAAAAATCCGTTAATTTGACGGCCTGGCGGGGTCTAATCTTTCCTCTTTGTACTTGCTTATCAAGGGCCCTCTTTATGGTTTGGGCCAACATGCGAGGCGAATATTGCATTAGTGAGAGAACATCTTCTGCCGTATTACCATTAATCACTTCTTCGATATAGAAGTTATCTGGATCTTCCCGATCAAAGTAAATATGAACTTCATTGAGTCTGCCAAAAAGGTTATGAAGATCGCCCATCACGTCTTGGTAGGCTCCAGTTAAAAAAGCTCCAATTGGGTATTTTTCACCTTCTTCGATGGCATGAAGTGGAAGGACCTTGCTGCAATCTTCACTGCTGACGAAGTTATCAATATGCCCATCAGAATCACAAGTGATGTCTGCCAAGGTCCCTAAGCGAGTTGGTTTTTCGTTAAGTCTTTGGATGGGTAAAATGGGAATGACTTGGTCGATGGCCCAAGCATCTGGAAGTGACTGAAAGAGTGAGAAATTTGAGTAGTAGAGATCTGCCAGTTTTATTCTGAGATTTTCAATTTCTTCTGGGACTTCTTCATGGTCACGTGTGAGTTGGATGATTTTTCTGCAGATTTGTCCATAGACCGTTTCGATTCTTGCTCTTTCGTCCAAGCCTAAAATTCCAAGGTTGAAAGCATAGATGCTTTCATTTTTCTTTTGAATAGCATCATTGTAGATATCTAGATAATTGTCTTCGGTGAGGTCTTGCACGAGTTCTCGCATGTTTTTGACGAGGACATGCTCTCCTGCTGTTTTTTCGACAGAGGGTTCATTTTCAGAATATTCGGTGCGGTCGAAAACATTGAAGATGATGCAGGAGTGGTAAGCCGTAAGGGCCCGCCCTGTTTCGGTTACAATATTGGGGTGATCTACTTCTTCAAGGTCGCAGATTTCTTTTAAGATATATACGACGTCACCGGCATAGTCTTCTAGTGAGTAATTGATGGAAGAATTAGAAGTTGCTTTAGCCCCTTCATAGTCAACACCAACTCCGCCCCCAGCATCAAAATAGCGAATGGGAACACCCATTTTAGCAAGCTTGGCAAATACACGAGCCCCTTCGGTGATCGCATCTTTAATGGAGCGGATATCTGTAATTTGACTGCCGATATGGAAATGAAAGAGTTGTAGGCACTCCAATTTGTTTTTTTCTTTGAGAAGATTTACGACTTTGAGAATTTCAGCAATCGTTAATCCAAATTTTGCTTTTTCTCCCCCTGAATGGGCCCATTTCCCAGAGCCTTCAGCCGCCAATTTTGCCCGTATACCAATTATGGGCTCAACGTCTAATTCTTCTGCAAGTTTGAGTAGACGGGGTAACTCATTGAATTTTTCAATAACGACAATGATTTTTCGTCCCAGGGTTCTGCCTAGTAGTGCAAGCTTTAAAAAGTCGTCATCTTTGTATCCGTTACAAATCGTTAGGGCATTGATATTTGTATTATTGGCCAAAACGGCCAACAACTCCGCTTTACTACCTGCTTCTAAGCCTACATGGTAGCGATTTCCAGCGTCGACGACTTCTTCTACAACTTCTCTTAGCTGATTTACCTTGATCGGGTAGACGCCGTAATAAGTTCCATTAAATTTGGCTTCTTCAATCGTATTTTGGAAGACCTTGTTTATGCTGGCCAATTGTGTGCGCAAAATATCTTGAAAGCGAATAACAGCTGGAAGCTGGATATAATTTTTTTCCATTTCTTCCAAAACTTTAGACATATCAATAGAGGATTCAGGGGTTTTAAAAGGAAAAACATGGAGATTTCCATTTTCTCCGACTTGGAAATATCCTTCACTCCAGCGGCTAACGCGATAGAGGTAATCTGCATCTTCAATAGTCCAATCTTGTTTTTGTTCACTCATATTATTGTCCTCAAATAATGGCGGTATTTTGAGGGGTAAAATATAGGAACAAAAGAGGATTTGTCTATGAAAAAGGGGGAGGAATGTATTCTTTATCTATGTTTAAAGGAGATAAAAAAGGCCGGAAATGTTCCGGCCTTCTGGATTATATCAAATGAGAGATTTGATTAAAGAACTGGAGTTATTTTTTGGATCCAACCTTCTGGTCCTTGCTCAATACCTGATTGGATATTGAGAAGGCGTTGACGAAGCTTGTTGGCCACAGGGGCCGCTTTGTGGTCGCGAAGCTCTATACTTTCGCCATCATGTCCTAATGCCAGCGATTTTACGGGGGCGACAATTGCTGCAGTCCCACAAGCAAATGCTTCTGTACATTCACCCTTTTTAATTTGCTCCATGAGAACATTGATATCCATGCGGTATTCTTTAGTTGTAATTCCCATTTCACGAGCAAGCTCTAAAAGAGATCGACGGGTAATTCCATCAAGAATAGTATCTGTGAGTTCTGGAGTATGGAGTTCACCGTTAACAATTGCACAGAAATTCATTCCTGACATTTCTTCAATATATTTTTTGTTGATGGCATCAAGCCATAAAATCATATCAAACCCTTTCTCCTTCATTTTAATTGCAGAGAAAAGACTTTGACCGTAGTTACAACCTGTTTTGGAGTATCCGGTTCCACCAGGAGTTGCACGAGCTGCTTCATTTTCCACCATGATTTTGACGGCAGGAGTGCTGCTGCTGAAATAAGATTCAGACGGAGAGGCAACAACAAGGTATTTATAGCTATTAGAAGGATTAACTTTTAGCTCTCTTTGAGTTGCAATCATGAAGGGGCGAATATAAAGAGAAGCACCCATTTGTTCTGGAACAAGTGCAGAACAGTAAGAGGCAAGGGCATGAACTGATTCAAGAATGGCATCTTCTGGAACTTCTGGCATGGCCATACGATAAGCTGATTTATTGAAGCGTTTGGCATTTAGCTCGGGACGGAATAGTTGGATTTCGCCGGTAGCTGTTTTGTATGCTTTAAGCCCTTCAAAAATTTCTTGAGCATAGTGAAGAACTTTACTGCAAGGATCGAGAGGGATTGGTCCATAAGGGATAAGTTTCATATCTGACCATTTGCCATCTTCGTAATCTGCTTCAATCATGACAGGGGCCATGACTTTTCCAAACCCTAACTGCGGAGGAAGTTTAAAATCTTTAAGTTTTAATAGGGCGGATTCATCTGCAATAAGTTTCATTTTTTTCTCCTTCAAAAAGCCAAAAATTATCTAAAAGATTGGATATCATTCAATATTTGAGAACCTTTCTTAGCACAGTCAAATGTAAATGGCCACTCACTCAGTGGATAGGGCCTCCGAAATAATTAGATAACTATCTGAAAAAATAACGATTTTGTAAGAGGTTTTGTAAAAACTACTCTCTAATACGGACATCTTTTGCTGCTCTCTTTTTTGCGTGTTCAGCCTAAATCACTGAAATGATTTTAGTCGCCTACTTTTAGTGGCGCTATTTTAGAGGACTTTTTACGTTAAGTATCTGTTTTTGTGTTTAAGACTAGCCTTAAATACCAGCAAGAAGAGATAATTGTGAGGTCTCAAAAAGAAAGACACTTCGTGCTCCTTTTGAAAGGTACGTCAGTTGAAGTTCTAAGGCTTGGTTAGTCTTTACGTGCGAGTTGAAGTTTTGAGGTTCCTATGGAAACCAACACTGTATGGGTTCTGGATGACAACCCGATGTTTATCTCCTTTTACCAAGCACAGCTTGGGCGAGATTACGAAGTCATCCCATTTTCCAACCTTGACAATCTTGTCCAGACATTAAGAAGAGGGGCCCCCTCTCCTCAGTTGCTTATTACGGAAATGATACTTCCTGATGGCAACATCTTAGATGTGCTGAAAAATGAAAGCCTTAAAAGAATGTTCAATTTCCCCATTATGGTTGTGACGGAAGTCGATGACACTTCTCTTTTGCGTCACTCTTATCGCGAAGGAGCTGAAGAGGTATTGATCAAGCCTGTCGCCGCTTGTGAGCTGACCATTAAGGTTGAGCGCCTAATGCGTCGAGATCACAACCTGTTTCAAAAGTGGTCTATGTTGCAAGAAATGGTGCAGAGAATTGACATTAATGAGTTGACCCAGAAAGAGTCTCTTATTGTGTGCCTCTTTGTGAAATCCAAAAATCGTATCGTTTCACGCGATGCCATTCGAGAGAGCATCTGGGGAGATACTGCAGTACAAAGCAAGACCGTCGATGTTCATATCCATAACTTGCGTAAGAAAATTCTGCGATATGGTCTTAAAATTGAATCCATCGGTAATGGTGAGTGGCAGCTTGTTGAGGGGGCATTAAGTTTGAGTAATTAATATTGAATTAGCACAATAGTAAAAAAAGAGAGGCTCCTAGGGGCCTCTCTTTTTTTTACTATTACTGTTTTTGTTCTTTCTTTTTGAAGCAGTCTTCATGCGTAATCATGTTTTTTAGTCCATCAAGGGCCCATGTTGAGTCATTTCCTCCATTGATATTATAGGTGAGACTCTCGCCGGTGAGTTCTTCTGGTGAAAATGAATTATCTTTTTGGGGGTATTCAGAGCTCCATTTTCCATTGGAGTAATGCCAATCTACTTCTCTACAATTATCCCTGTTGACAGCTTGTCCATCAACTCTGAAAACATAGTATTTGCCTTCTTTATTCATGGAGCATCTTCCAATTCCGTTTGTTTTTAATTCGGATAAAAATTGTTGTGGGGTCATATTCATATAGTAAGAGATTTTATCTACATAGTTTCTATTTTGTTCGTATTGAACCGGTGTATCACCTGGTCTTATACAGTGTCCTTCGCTGATTAAATTTTTTAAGCCATCGCCTTGCCATGTCGGTTCCTCTGCACCGTTGATATTGATAGTGAGACTTTCTCCGGCGAGTTCATCGGGAGAGAAGTAATAGTCTTTTTGAAGATGAGGATAATCATTCCATTTCCCGTTGGCATAGTGCCAGTCAACTTCGCTATATTTCTCAGACTCGGCCCCTTCTCCATTTATTCGAAACGCATAGTAGTTTCCTTCTTTATTTATTGTACACCTTCCAACCCCTTTTGTTTTTAGCTCGGATAGTAGTTGTTGCGGAGACATATTCATGTATTTGGAAGTGAGGTTTGTTACATCTTTGATAGAATATGGTTTTACAACTCTGTTTAGGTTGATTTCAGGATTTTTAAGCACAACAGGGGAAACTGCAAAAATATCAAAAACATTATCTTTAAGCAGAAGTATTTCTCCTAGATTTGCTAAGTTTTCGACGTTTGAACTGAGGCAGCTTGCAAATTGCTCTGTGAAGTGAGGGGCGCAACTACTTTCCGCTAAAGCTTGGCGAAATTCATTCTCAATATTTCGAAGAGTCTCGAGGGTCTTTTCAATATTGCCTTGTAGGTCTTCTTTCTTTTTGAGTTGATAGTCTTTTTTGCCTATGATTTCGCCTTCAACTGCTTTGACTAGTCCTGTTGTTGAGTCAAGTTTCGTTGGTCCAGCATTGAGCAAACTTAAAAATTTTATATCTTGTTCAGTGAAGGTATAAGGGCTTGGGGTTTTGTGCTTTTCTTTCTGGTATTGAGTAATGACATGAAGAGAGTTGTAGAGTTTTTGATCTTTACTGATATTTCGATTGGCAAAGAGTTCATCAATTTTCTTGAGTTCCGCTTGGTACTTTTCTTGATCACTTGAGAATTTTTCCTTTGTCAATTTGCGAATGACTGCTTCCATATCTTCGCTGTATTGAGTCTGTATTCCCGTTGCATCAAAATAGCTCCACGCAAGCTTGTTTAAAGAGAGCTCTTGCATGGCATTTAAAAAATCGGGAGAAAGTTCGTTTACAATGTTTTCTAGTACTTTTTGGCAATAGAGTTCTTTTTCGATGAAATCTCTTGTTCTTTCTGATTCTTTTTGAAGTTTGGCAATTTCTACTTCATTTAGACCAATATTATTTTGCAGTTCCGCTAATCTTTTTTCGCGTTGAAATTTAATCAGACTTTGTAAATTTTTGAAATTTTTCCCTCCGATTCCATCTTTACCTTGATCTAGCATCTCTTTTTCCAAAAGTTCGAGGTCGTGTAGCATGGTGACAGAAAGAGGTTGTTTGCTGATTTCTAAATATTTTTCGAGTTGGGGACGTTCTGATTTCATTTTATCATTGGCCAGAAGTTCTGCGGACGTATCCATTGCTTTTACATCGAGTGTTTTTTCCTTTTGAAGACGAGTTTGTTCCTGAGCAAAGTGGTTGTTGCGATTTTCTAAAAAGGCGGTTTTTGCCTCACTTAGACTGAGCTCCATACTCTTCTTCATTTCGGTGAATTCTGTAGATTGATTGACATTGTTGTTGACGGAGGAGAGTTGTTTGTAGAAGTCATCAACCATATTTAGCGTATCAATTTGGCTGAATTCTAGGCCTGGGGTTTTAAGATCTTCCATGCTGAGAACATTCAGAGAGCGTGTCATAAGTGAGTGCATAGTTTTGAGGCGAAGTCCTGCTTCTTGAGGATCATCAATGGAGTTGATATGTTCAATTTGAGTTTTAATAAGTGAACTGACTCCTTGCGGGCCACGGTTGAGTTCATACTTAAATTGATCGACTGTTCTCTCAACCATTCTATTTCTTTCAGCGCGTATGTTGAATGCGTAATTTTCTGAAACTTTTTCATCTAGTTGTTTGATGGCCGAAAGAACTTCTGAATGTTGTTGATCCATTTTGTTGTCAACGAGCCTGAAGTTTTCTTCCATATTGTTGTTGATGGTGACGAGATTATCTCCAATTTGATTAAGACTTCTGGCCATGATCGCATTGTTTTGCATAATGGTGTATTGATTGGAGAGAATAGTATTTGCTTGGTTATCGAGATTTTTTAGTGCCTTACTGCTACTGCGAGTCCAGCGTTCAATATTTTCAACTTTCTTTTCGGTTACAACGGAATAACCAGTATTCACAAGAGTTGTGATCGGAGAGAGAAAGTTTATGCCTGTATAGGTGTAATACGCACCTTTAACGATGGTATTGAGAATTTGTGATTGCGCCCAAGGGATGGTGAAGAGGCTGAGTGCACAGACTAGTGATACCATTTTTTTGTTCAACATAATTTCTCCCTAATACTTGTTACTTAAGCAATACGCGTATCGGATTCTTGAGCGAAAAGGTTTAATACTTGAGTGTTTAGTTTGATTTGAATACGGAGAAAGGAAGGGTCTTCTGAATGAGAAGATCCCTCCCAAATAAAATTAATTAATTAGCTTGGCCATGTTGATAAGAGTCTGAACAGTCATGGCAAGAAAGTCTGCACTCAGCCATTCAGTTCTTGAGTGAAAATTGCTTCCGCCGTGATAGATATTGGGGCAAGGTAATCCTTTGGCCGTTAAGCCTGAACCATCAGTTCCACCACGAATAGGGGCCCAATAAGGATTTGCCCCAGCTTCTTTAGCCGCTTCTTCCAAAATATCTAGTACCTGAGGAACTTTTAGACATCCTTCTTTCATATTGCGGTAGCTAGGTTCCACTTTTAGTTCAAATTCAGCATTGGGATAGCGTGCTTTCACTTCAGTTATAATCCCTTCTAGAATTTCTTTTTCTTTTACTAGAGTCTCATCATCGAAGCCTCTAAAAAGCATGAGGCAACTTGATTCTTCCACAGTACCAGAGAGTTCATGAGGGTGAATAAAGGGCTCATAACCTTCAGTTGTTTCCGGAGCCATATTTTGAGGAAGCTTGGCGATGACTTCGCTAAGAGCGCGCATGGAATTAACCATGATATTTTTAGCGGATCCTGGATGGATATTTTTCCCTTTAATGGTGACCGTTGCTGAATCAGCACTGAACGTTTCTTTATTAATTTCACCAGGAAGACTTCCATCAATAGTATAAGCAAAATCAGCACCAAATTTTTCAATATCAAAAAATTTCGTTCCACGCCCGATTTCTTCATCGGGGGTAAAACAGATTTTAATCGTAGGATGAGGTGCATTTGGATTTTCTTTAAAGTATTCGAGCATGGTCATGATCGCCGCAATGCCAGCTTTATCATCTGCTCCCAAGAGTGTTGTGCCATCGGTGGTCACAATCGTATGGCCAATGCAGGTTTTGAGTTCTGGATTTTCGGCCACCGTGAGTTTCAAAGATGAGTCACCAGGATAGTCAAGATCCTGGCCTTGATAGTTTTCATAAATTTGTGGCTTTACATTTGCACCAGAGGCATCAGGGGCAGTATCCATGTGGGCAATAAAGCCGACTGCAGGAGAGCTTTTTCCTGTCGCCGTTGGGAGAGTCGCCATCACATAACAATTGTCGTCAATACTGACATCACTGAGTCCTAGAGCATTTAACTCTTTAACTAAAATGTTTGCTAGGTCGAATTGTTTTTTAGAACTAGGGGTTTCATCGGATTTAGGATTCGCTTGAGTATCTATTTTTACATATCGCAAAAAATTTTCAAGGGCCTTTTGTTTTAGATCTAAGGGCATATTCTCTCCTTTTTGAGTTTGATTGTTTAATTGAAGTATAAGTGTCATAATCATAGGTAAAAAGAATCCTTTTGTTGAGTCTTATTCTGTCGGGGAGAGAATATGTTTGGTGTTTGGGGCAAAACGAAATTAATTGTTGGTGATTTAGAAACTTTTTTCGATACTATTCAAGGGGCGGGCCTACTATTTCAAGAGGCTGTAAAGGATTACTTTAATGGTGAGTTAGAGCGTTTTGAACAGCGAGTAGATCATATTGATACAGCGGAAGCCAAAACTGATGAATTGCGTCGTACCATCAAAAAGCAGATCTATACCAATATGTTATTGCCTGATTCTCGGGGAGATGTGCTCGCGATTGTTGAAACCATTGATGACGTCACCGATGAAATAAAATTTATTGTAAAGAGCTTTGCAATTGAAAAACCTGATGTTCCTGAAGAGTTGAGAGGAGATTTCATCCAAATTGCTGAGCAAAGTAAAATGTGCATCATCGAATTGATTGGGGCCTGTCGTTCTTTTTTCAATAATATTACCGAAGCAAACGCCTACATTGGCCGAGTCAATTTTTATGAGCATGAAGTAGATGTCTTGAGTGAGCGTATTAAACGCAAGGTTTATGCCGAAGGATCAACATACTCTTTAGCGGAAAAAAATAATTTGCGTTATTTTGTGGATATGATGGAAAGAATCACAAATATTGCTCAAGCCGTTTGTGATCGTTTATCTGTTTTTGTGATTAAGCGTTCGATTTAAAAGGGGCGTTCATGGTCACATTGAATATGCCTACAATTCTTTTCTTTTTATCTAGCGGGCTTTTTTTGGGATGGTCTTTAGGTGCCAATGATGCGGCCAATGTTTTTGGTACGGCCGTTTCTTCGCGCATGATCTCTTTTAAATCTGCGGCCATTATCTGCTCCATTTTTGTTTTGATTGGAGCAGTGGTCAGTGGAGCAGGGGGAGCTCATACCTTGGGAAAATTAGGACAAGTGAATACTTTAGCCGGCTCTTTTATTGTTGCCCTTTCGGCCGCTCTAACCGTTCTTTTTATGACTAAAGCGGGCCTTCCAGTTTCCACTTCTCAAGCTATTGTGGGTGGAATTATTGGCTGGAACTTTTTTGCAGATAAAGCGACCGATGTATCGACTTTACAGACTATTGTCGGGACTTGGTTCCTTTGTCCTTTGCTGGCCATGGCCTTTTCGATCATCATTTACCAAGGGGTTCGCTTTTTTTATAAACGGATGAGAGTTCATCTGCTCTGGGAAGATTATTTTACACGCGTCTTTCTTCTTATTATTGGCGCTTTTGGAGCCTACAGCTTAGGTGCAAATAATATTGCCAATGTTGTTGGTGTTTTTCTTCCTTCTTCTCCTTTTGTTGATGTGAATATGGGACTTTTTACTTTTTCCAAAGCTCAAATCCTTTTTCTTTTAGGAGGGATTGCTATTGGGGTTGGCGTTTTTACCTATTCACAAAAAGTAATGCTTACTGTGGGGAAAGGTATTTTTCGTTTGTCGCCAATTACTGGTTTGGTCGTTGTGTTTTCGAGTTCTCTTGTTTTATTTGTATTTTCTTCCAAAGGATTAAACTATCTTCTTGTCAGTTTGTCCTTGCCTAAGCTTCCTCATGTTCCTTTGTCTAGCTCGCAGGCTGTGGTCGGGGCTGTTTTAGGAATTGGGATGTGTCACAATATCCGCAATGTGGATTTTCGACTTTTGGGGCGCATCCTTATTGGATGGATTTTAACACCTGTTGCTTCAGCGATTGTGTCCTTTGTTTTTCTTTATTTTATGCAAAATGTTTTTATGAGTAAGGTGTTCTTATAGTTTATTAGGAGTCTTGATATGCGAATTCTTTTTTCTTTTTTTTGTTTAGCTTTTTTGTGTGTGGGAACTTCTCAGGCTCAGATTACCATTGGCTCAGATGGCACTATTGATGCAACAGTTTATAATGCAGCAGTCAATCCTCAACAAGAAGAAGGATTACGTTTTATTTTACTCAGAGGACTTATTAGGGAAAAAAGGCATTGGGGGAGTTTTCCTGAAAAATTGCAAAATCTTTTTCCTGCTGCGGAAATTGTTAGTCTTGATGTTCCTGGCGCAGGGGAGTTTTTTCAGCAAGAAAGTCCCATGAGTATTAGTAGCTATGTTGATCGCTTAAAGGAAGATTTATTCAAAAAGAGTCAGCTAAAGGGGAAGACTAAAACGATCATGATTGCCATTTCTTTAGGCGCAATGATTGCTACGAATTGGGCCTATCGTTTTCCAGATGCTGATTTTCAAAAGATGATTTTGATCAATCCTAGCTTTAAAGGTTTTTGCTCAATATTTGATCGATTTATGATTTTTAGCAATGAGAACTATATGCATATGTGGAATTACCTAATGACGAAAAATGAGCAGTTTGTTGCGAATATGGTTGTTAATGATTCACGCAAGCACAGCAGTTTGATTAGTAATTGGCAGAAAATTAAGCAAGAAGCCCCTGTCTCTTTTGGTAATACTCTTCGACAACTTTGGGCGGCCATTTGGTATCGGCCATCCAATATGGCCCCTCCTGTCTCCACTATTTTATTGAGTGGGCAAGGGGATAAACTGGTTAGTCCTTCTTGTTCAGAGGAAATTCATAAGAGATGGCAGATTCCTATTTTCTACAACAAGACTGCGGGGCATGATCTTCCGGCCGATGATGCCAACTGGGTATTGGAACAAATCCGCTCTTTTATTTAGTGTCTTTTCCTTTTTCAAATTGGCGGTAGTGCAAGAATGCATAGTACGCACTAATTGCGCTAAGGACGTGCCAGAGGGCATGTCCTTGGAAAAAATGATTGCTGGGATCACAGATAATTCTTTTTAAGTCAAGCAGTGAGAATATCTCTCCAGCAATGATAAAGGAAACTGCAGTTACGAGGTAACGGTATTTCAGGGCCCGACCATTAACAGAAAATGACATCATTTCGAGTGTCAAAATAGCAAGAATATTAAGCACAATAATAAATTGGATAGGCAAGTTGACTACTTGAAATAGTGGAATGAGCAAGAGATTTACGCCTACGATAATAAAGTAGAGGGATAAACGAAAAGAGCCTTGGAGGGGGAAGAGGCGTTGTATATTGATGGAAATAATGAGAGTTGTGAAGAGGAACATTCCCAAAAAATCGAGGACCTGAACCGCAAAGTTATTCATCATATGATACGCAAAAGAGAAAAGGCCCATGAGAAAGACAACTGGAGCAAAGGAACGAATTGCCCAAGAAGGGTGCTTATTAGATTTACCATAGATGAAGAGGGCCACTATCAGATAGGGAATATTAGTCCAAGTATTGAGTGGTTCATTAAAGTATGTACAGAGACGTTCCTCACACCATTTAAGAGTTGGTCCGCCAAATTTTTCATGAAGAGAATACCAAGGGCAATCTTGGCCAAATTTATTAAGCATGGTAAAAACCTTTTATGTGCAAAATTCTATTTTGTCATTGTAGTCAGTGTTGGCCCAGAAGGCAAACTACTGTTCAATTTGCAGTCTTTTATCACATTTAAATTTGATGGGCAGTCTTTTGTTGACGGCCTTGGCCGAAAGTACTGCTTCATTGGTGAGGATGTCGATGCGGGCATAGGGGTCTTCGTTGTCATCAATGATGATGATGCGATCTATTTGCAGAGAAAATCCAACAGGATTTTTTTCCATTACAGTGTGAAAGAAGCCATCGCTTTTCTTTTGACTAATTCTGATATGGGCAACATTATTGACCCAGTCAGGCTCGTTGGTGCTCATCTGAAAATTGAGCCCCCATGACTCTTCGGCATCACTAGAGAAGCATTCGTATATTTCATATTGCTTTGCTTCATCAAGACGAAAGCTTGCAGGATTTCTTCCGCGCATACTTTCTTGAATTTCTACCGCAGTAAAAATCATAAGAGAGAATAACCCTATAAATAACATTGCTTGATTCACTTTATTTCCTTATGCCTCGACCATTTAGCTCTTTTCTTTTCTCTTATCGGTATATAAAAAATTTTTTTTAGATCGTTTTTAAACAATTTTTGTGGTTTGTGCTTCTTGCTTTCGTCTGGACCTTCTGATTAAATAATTGAGAAATTCTTTAAAATACCTACATGCAAGGAGATTTACATGTTTGAAAATCTAAAAGTACCAGCTGATCTTGTGCCTTCTGATCCACGTTTTGCAAGTGGCCCTTCTCTTGTTCCCGTTGAAGCAATGGAAAAATTGGCCCAAACAGGAAAGCATCTATTGGGGACGAGTCATAGAAAACCTCAAGTCAAAGCGCTTGTTGGCGAGACTCTTGTTGGACTTCGCAAATATTTTGAAGTGCCAGCTGACTATACTGTTGTTATTGGAAATGGTGGAGCGACTTTTCTTTTTGATATGATTGGTCTTGGACTTGTTCAAAAGAAATCAGTTCACTTTACTTGCGGTGAATTTTCAAACAAATGGTTCAAATCTCACAATTTGATCCCTTGGATCGAGGCACAGGAAATTTCTGTTGATTTAGGACAAGGTATTAATGCTCGTGCTGTTGATGGTGCTGATATGATTTGTACTACTTTGAATGAAACTTCAACAGGTGTGCAAATTACAGATCTTCCTCCTAAAAGTGATAAGTATTTGATCGCGGTTGATGCCACTTCTGGTGCTGGACAAGTCAAATGTGATATCAGTAAAACTGACCTTTTCTTCTTTTCTCCTCAGAAGGTTTTTGGAAGTGAAGGAGGGCTTTTTGTTTGTATTATGTCACCTTTGGCAATTGCCAGAGCAAATGAAATTGCTGCGGACAAATCTCGCTACATTCCAGTGATCATGAGTTGGGATCATGCAATCAAAAATTCAGTTGCTGATCAAACTTATAATACTCCTGCGATTAGCACTTTCTTCTTTTTGAACGAGCAAGTAAAAAGAATGAATGAGTTTGGTGGTTACAAAGCGGTATGTGAAGATGCTCAAAAACGCGCTGATCTCATTTATAGCTGGGCCGAGAGCAAGTCTTATCTTTCTTGTTTCATTAAAGATCGTGCGTTCCGTTCTACTTCTGTCGCAACGATTGATGTTGATGAAAAAATTCCCGTTGATGATCTTTTAAAAGTTCTTCGCAAAGAGAAGATTGTTTACGATATTGATGCTTACCGTGGTTTGGGACGTAATCAATTCCGTATTTCTCTTTTTCATGCGATCAAATACGATGATCTTGAGAAGTTAACCAAGCTTCTTTCCTACGCAATCGAACAAGAAATTAAGTAATATTTAAATTATTGAAGAAAAAGGGGCCGCTATTTCGGCCCCTTTTTGTAAAAGGAGTTCACAATGAAATTATTATTGTCTCTTTTCGTTCTTGCTGCTTGTTCTTCTAATCCTTACGTTTTATCTGAAGATGGGAGAAAAGTTAAATTAGTTGATACAAAGCCAAAAAAGTGTGAACTTTTAGGGCAAGTGACTGGAAAAAATAATATTGGTAGCGTTGAATCTGCCCGCAATAATGCTCTCAACCTTGCTGGAGAGATGGGTGCAAATAAGCTTTATATTAAAGAAGAAGTGAATAATGGCAAAAACTGGGATGTGATTGCCATGGCCTATCGCTGCGATAAATAGAAAGGGCATTTTATGAAATTGATTGTAAAGTTTATTATCATTATTTCGTTTGTCTTGGGATTTATGACCGCCGCTCATTGGGACACGGGACGAGAATATTATCTGGAATATACTCCATTAACTCAAAAAGCGGTGAAAACACAGACCGAAAGTGTTAAAGAAAGTCTAAAAGAGCATGTTCAAAAGATGGTTGAAGAAAAAAAACAGTAAGAACAAAATATCAGTTTAATAAAAAAAGAGAAGTCATTTTGACTTCTCTTTTTTTTTATCGAATTCCTTTTTTTGCCAATTGTGAAATAGTATCAATATTACTTTTATCAATAATGGCCGCCGCGGTATTGATATGCAGTCCTGAAAACTTATACTTCTTTGTCAGATAAATTTGCAAAATGGGTAAATACCCTTGCAAAAAAGGTTGTTGGTCAATTGTGAGAGTTAGATAATTCTCTTTTATGGCCGCAGCTGCACCGGCGCTAATATCAAAACCTGCAACTTTTATTTTTCCTGGTTTAAGACCTGCTTGTTTCATTATTTTACTTGTTTGGGAAGTAACTCCTCCGTGATCAAAGATAATGAGTTTTGTTTTGGGATGCTTTTTGATGAGTCTTTTTACACCTTCCACTATCTTTATGGGATTATTTTGTTCTTCATCTGTGAATTCAAAAAATACTGGTACAACTTTTTCTTTACGCAACTCTGCTAAAATTGCAGAACTGCGTTTTCCTCGTATGGGATCTTTTTGGATGCCCCAAACGCCAACAATATCATTTGCCTTTAAATGAGCTTTTTTGACTGCAGCTTGGGCCAGGGCTTTCCCTGCTTCATTTTGGTTCGCGCCGACATAGCCAAAACCTTGGGGCATATATTTTTGTTCTGCAATTTCCAGTGGAACGTTTTGGGATGTGACAATAATTCCTTTTGATATGGCTTCTTGGATTAAGGTCTTATAGGCATTATCTCCCGGGTGGCCCATGATGGCGATTCCATCAGGCTTGGCATCAATGGCATTTTTGAGGTGTAAAACCATTAGATCCGTTTTCCATTTCGACCACAGGTAGACAACATTCAGATCAAGATCTTTGGCCGCTTGTAGGGCCCCTTTATGAAGGGTCTTGGCAAAGCTTCCATTTTCAGGTCCACCTGTCATAAAATAGATCGTTAATTTTTCCTTCTTTGCTGTAACATTTGATAATATATTGAAACTAAATAGAAAAGTGCAAAGAATGAGATAAAGCTTCATAAGGTTCCTCCGAAAAGCAGACGCAGTATTCAAGAGTACCTAATAGAGAGGGAAAATGTCCAAAAAAAAGGGTGAATTTTTTAGCATAAAGAGCCGTATGGCCCTATACGTCAGCTTCATTGTTATTTCTTCAGTCCTTTCTCTTTTATTGGTAACTTGTGTTTTGACTTTTGTTCAGATGCAAAAGGAAAATGAACAGCGTTTAAAGTATGCTGTTAATTCTTCCTTAAGAGGGTTTCTTGGTTTTTATCGTTCAGATTCGGGGGCCATAAAGTCTTTTTTAGAAGATCAAAGACTTTTGCAAATGTATTATACTGCAACCGTTATTGATTATTCCAATGAACGAATATCGCGTGAAACATCTTTGTTTGCCAACGGACTTGGGGCAGAAGTTCTTGCCTTTTATTATAAAACTAATGAATCAGCGCATGCCTTTTCTCTGCGAAATTATTTTGATGAAAAGAAAAATGGAACATTTGTAATCTCTGATCAAGGAGCAATGTTTTATCCCCAAGGCGAAGAACCTCTCTCTTTGAATGAGGCGCAAGAAAAAGATTATCGCACTAAAACAGTTGTACCTGAATTCTTTGATGATTCTCTGTTGACGCCTGCAATTGTTGAAATTGATGGGGTTGCTTATTTACGTAAAAGTTTTCGTTATACATCTTTTTTCATTGATGAAGATTTTTCTTTAAAGAAGGGCCAGCTTATTGGCTATTTCGTTTATTTTCGCAAGCTTCATGATTCATTTCAAAAATCAGTAAAGGAATTAGGGACTCGAATTATTTTCTTCGACAGAAACCTCAATCCCGTCGGGGAAAAAGTAAAATTCAAGCCAATTTTCTTAGGGGATGATCAATGGGGCAAGCGCATTACGACTTCTTTAATTCAAGGACAAAGTTTTAATTCCATCTTTGTTCCTATTGAAGAGGATGGGCAGATCTTTGGCCATATTTCCGCTCATATCTCTCAGGATCAGGTTACAGAGGTTATTTTTAGGATTATTTTGCTTTTTGTGGGAATCGGAATTTTGATTATTTTCGTTTATGTGCTTCTTTCATATCTTCTGATGAATCGTTTGCTTGCACCAATTTCTTCTATTGTGAGAGCTTCCCAGCGAATGATTCAAGGAGATTTAGGACATCGCATTGAGTATGAGCGTAATGATGAATTAGGCATTTTGTCTGAACATTTTAATGAAATGCAAAAATCTATTCGAGACAAGATGGATGAAATGGATGCCCTGAACAAAAGCTTGGAAAAAAGAGTTGCAGAAAGAACTGTTGAGTTGCAGCAGGAAATGGAGCATAAGCAAGAGGCTTTACAGCAAGTGCGAGAAAGCGAGTATCTCTTGAGGGAGACTCAGCGTGTGGCCCATATTGGGGGTTGGAAAATTGATCTTGAAACAGGAAGAACTATTTGGTCTGATAGTATTTATGAAATGCACCGTTTATTTTTAGGAGTCCCTGTTGATATGCTGGAGGGGATACCTCTTTATAGTACAGAGACAAATTCAAAAATACAAAACTATTTGAGAAGTATTGCCAATACGCAAGTTGAGCATGAGTTTATCGATATTGCTTTTTCTTTGCCCAATGCTAAAAAGCCCACATGGCTTCGTTTACAGGGAGAGGTGAAAGAAGTTAATCAACAGGGGAAGGCGAGTTGCTTGTATGGGACCATGCAGGAGATTACTCATCTTGTTGAGCTCGAAGAGGATGCAAGAGAAAAAGAAATGCTGGCCATGCAGGCTGCCAAATTAGCGTCTCTAGGGGAAATGGCCGGGGGGATTGCTCATGAAATTAATAATCCCCTTACCATTATCGCGTCTTCTGCGGCTTTGTTAAAACGAAATTTTACAAAGAATAATCTTACCTTTGAGCAGAGATCATTATTTGTTGAGCGCATTAGTGACATGGTAAAACGCATTTCCAAAATCGTGCGCTCAATGCAGGTTATTTCTAGAGATTCATCTGAGGCAGATCTCGAGTTATGTCCTCTCAATTTAGTCTTTGAGGATGTTAGTGATTTATGTCACGAAAGATTGATTAGCATGGGAATCGAGTATCGAATTCCTAAAGATAATCCTCTTTTTGTTCAAGAGATTCCCTGTTTGAGAATCCCTCTTTCTCAAGTTTTTCTCAACTTAATTAGTAATGCGAAAGATATCGTTGAAAGTGAAGAAGAAAAGTGGATTGAAGTTCTCTTAGAAAAGAATGAGGAGTTTATCTTAATTTCTTTTCTAAATAGCGGTCCCAAGATTGATTCTAATCTTATTGATAAAATTTTTGAGCCTTTTTATACAACTAAAGATGTTGGCTCGGGAACAGGATTGGGCCTGTCTATCTCTAAGTCTATTGTTAAAAAGCATCATGGCGATCTTTACGTGGATGTTTCACACGAGTACACCTGTTTTGTGATAAAGCTGCCCTTATCCTTAGAGGACTAAACTTTGCGTTCTGCAAATGCCTTGACTACAGCCTCATCAAAATAATTGGCATTCATGCCAGCATCGACCACGATATTGGCAGCATTAATCCCTGAAGACAAAGGACTCAATAGAAAGTTCGCCACATTGGCAACTTCTTGAGTTTGTAGTGCCTTTTTTCTCATGGTGAGCTGCTCGGCAAAAAGGTAATTATCAATATAATTTGGAATGCCTGATGAAGCGGCCGTTTTAAGGGGACCTGCACAGACGGCATTAACACGAATATCCCCAAGAGAGGAGAGTGATTTTGCCAAATAGGCAACAGTTGCATCAAGCATGGCCTTAATGGGTCCGAGGTAGCCATAAGAAGTGGCTCTCGTATTTGATATGGATATGGTCACAACAGAGGCATCAGGGGTAAAGAGTTCCTTGAAGTGATTACAAAATTTAATAAGTGAAAAACAAGAAATGTCTGAGCCTTCATAAAGTTCTTCAGTAGAAACTTCGTGAAAGGCTTTCGGAGGATTGCTAAAGCGAGCAAAGGCGATGGAGTGAAGAAAGCCGGCGAGTTTAATGCCATCTTCTTTTAGTTTATCGGCAATTGCTTGGATAGAGCTTTCTTCTTGTACATCACAACAGAAAATAGGTGAGCCTGGAAAGAGTATTTGAATTTTTTCTTTCATCTCTTCCATTTGGACGCTTAAAATTAGTTTGGCGCCCATTTCTTTAAGCTGTTTCGCGACAAAGAAGGCAACACTTTTTTTGTTGGCCACACCTGTTATGAAAAAAGTTTTATCTTTAAGTTGGAACATTTTATTACACCTCGTTCTGGGGAACTAAAGCACAAGAAAAATCACAGGACGCAATGAGTTTGCCATCCACTTTAACCTTCCCTTTCATAAAGTAGGCATTCATTACAACTTCTTTGAGTTCGACCTCTGTTTCCAAGAGATCTCCAGGCTTGGCAAAGTTTTTGAATTTGGCACCTTGAATACGGGAGACAACTCCAATATTTTTTCCTTCGGTTCCTTGCCCTCCGATAAGCAGGGCCCCTGTTTGAAACATATTTTCACAGAGAAGTACGCCAGGCATAATGGGAAGGTTGGGGAAATGTCCTTTGAAAAAATCTTCATCCCCAGTCATCTTCTTTTCTGTTTTAATTATCTTGTCATCGCGAGAGACAATACTGTCGATAAAGAGAAAAGGGGGACGTTGGGGAAGTCCTGCAAGTACTTCTGCTGTTGCTGGCATTTATAGTCCTCCAGAAACTTCGATTGTCGCACCTGTAATATATGATGCTTCTTTGCTTGCAAGGAAAAGCACCGCATTTGCCACATCCTCAACAGTTCCAAAACGTTTTAAGGGAACGGAGTCCTTATAGGTTTTAATGAGTTCTTCGGGGAGATCCTTAATAAAGTCTGTATCGATAAAACCAGGAGCTACATTGTTGACTGTGATATTGCGTTTGCCGACTTCTTTGGCAAGAGATTTACTAAATGCAATTTGTCCTTCTTTGGTTGCCGAATAGTTTCCTTGTCCAGGAAGGCCAATTCGTCCGGCAATAGAACTGATGTTAACAATACGTCCATAGCGCTTTTTCATCATAAGTAGAACCGCGTGTTTACTCATGATAAAAGTTCCCGTAAGGTTTGTTTTGATAACGTTTTCCCAAGATTCGATACTCATCATCGGAACGAGACCATCGGCACGAATCCCAGAGTTATTGATGAGCACATCAATACGGCCATCAAGACTTTTAAAAAAACTATCAACAATTGTGGGGTCTGTGACATTGCACTGACTAACCTGAAGCTTGTCTCCGAACTCAGAGCATTCAGCTTTAAAAGCTTCAGCTGCGTCTTTATTTTTCTCATAAGTGGCGATGACATCTGCACCAGCTTTAAGAAAGGCAAGAGCTATTCCTTTGCCAATTCCTCTCGTTCCACCTGTTACCACAACTCTTTGATTTTCAAAATTAAACATAGAGACTCCCTCTGTTTAGTCTTTAAAAGTATTTAAGTACGATTCAATATCATTTGTCTTTATAGCACCATAGTTGAGGGCCCCGAGCCATCCGCTCATGATAATTCCCACTGAGCCGGCGTGAAAAAGGCCCTTGATCTCTTCTGATATTTTTTGGCTAACATCAAGCCCTTCAAATTTTGTTCCGAATGAAGCGCCTTTTTGGTGATGGGTATAGCGTTCAATCGTAAGAGGGGTTGCCGCTTCAATATAGTCTATTTGGGTACGAATCCCCGGCAAAAATTGTTCTAGTGTATTGAGAGAATCCTCTATCATTTGCTCTTTTGCACTTTGCATTTCTTCCGGTGAGAGGTTTGCCCAGTCATCGTAGCGCGCATTCATTGAAGCGACGATTTCATAGGGCGCATCTTTTCTTTCTGGGCGCAGCTCTGGATAGTAAAAAGAAAAGGTGCGATAAGTTGTATTTGGCTTTAACAGTAGATCAGTTGCAAAATGGCTATCTTGAGAGGTGAAAATAAGGTCTCCCACAAAGGGAATGCTTTCGCCTTTTTTGAGTCCGAGGTACACCTGAGTGCTGCTGGTATTGAGGCGCACTCTTTTTGCCCTGTCGATAAAGTCAGAGGAGAAGTGATTGGTTCCCACCATATTGAAAATTGTGCTCAACAAATTGCCGTTTGAGAGAACAGCCTTTGCTTTAACATCATTTCCTTTTATGCTCACCGATTTAACTTGCTCATTTTCGATATTGATATTTTCTACTTTTTCTCCCAGCAGGATATCGACACCGTTTTGGATCAGTAGCTTTTGAATGGTTTTGATAAAGTGGTCTGTGCCGCCGCGATAAGTATAGACACCTTTTTTCATGAAGTTACCAAAAACAATGGCATAGGTGATTGCCTCATCGTCCAAGTTAGACCCGTTGGCATAGACAATCGGTTCTAAGAGAAAGCGCATAACATCGTTGCGACCTGGAAAAAATTTTTCAAAGAGTTCCCGGTTGGTCATGGTCAAATTATCGTAAAAATTAGAATGAAATACAAAGTCAAAAAATTCTTGAACGGTTTTTGGCGCAATTTCAAACTTCTCCACGAGAATACGGGAGAAGTCTTCTCGAGTAAAATCAGTTTCAATATCATAGACAGGATTTTTAAAACGCAATTTTTGGAGCTGGACGATATTATCCGCAATTTCTTTGCCAAAGTATTTGCGACAGCTTTTAACCATTCCTTGGGGAAAACCATGGAGGGAAATATCAAAAATATGATCGCCTTGACGTTTAAACCAAGAGGCAAGGCCCCCCAGTTTGCGATGAGCTTCTACCAGAAGGACTTTTTGGCCATTTCGGCCCAAAATATTGGCCGCGGCAAGGCCACCAATTCCTCCGCCAATGACAATTACATCATATTTATCTTTTATTTCTTCTCTTCTCTTTATTAACATGGGGCGTAGGGTAATGGCTTAGGATAAATTAGTCAATTGTTTAAAATTTAACGACTTTTTTGTTTTGCTCCTCTGATTTTTAATTGCTATTTTTGTGTGAGCTTGGCATATTATCTAAGTTTAAAAAAAGCTTAATTTGGAGATTTGAAGATGGATGAATCTTTGGTGTTGTTGTCACGGTTCCAATTTGCCCTGACCATTTGTTTCCACTATATCTTTCCTGTGATCAGTATTGGATTGGCGTGGATGCTCGTTTGTTTTGAGCTTAAAGCCTATCGTTCTGGAGACAAAGACTATGAAGATTTGGCCAAACTATTTGCAAAGATTCTTGGTATCACTTTTGCTGGAGGGGTTGCAACGGGAATTACTATGGAATTTCAGTTTGGAACCAATTGGGCCAACTACTCCAAATTTGTGGGCGATGTTTTTGGCGCTCCCTTGGCCGCAGAAGCAGTGCTGGCATTTTTCTTAGAATCAACTTTTATTGGGTTCTATCTTTTTGGACGTGCACGTTTACCGCGCAAATTTCATTTATTTTCAGGCTTTATGGTGGCATTTGGTGCGACTCTTTCAGCCTTTTGGATTGTGGTTGCAAACTCTTGGCAGCAGACACCTGCTGGGCATGTTATAGCCAATGGCAGGGCCGAATTAGTTGATTTTTGGGCCGCCGTTTTTAATCCTTCGACTTTGCCGCGCTTTTTCCATACAGTGGGCGGCACCATTATCATGGGAGCCTTTTTGGTTGCGGCCGTTGCGTCTTATTATCTTTTAAAAGATCGTTATGTGGAGAAGGCTAAGAAAGCCTTAAAGGTCGCAATTGTTTTTGGATTAACTTTTTCTGTTTTAGAGGCAATGCCTTTTGGACATCTTCACGCCGTTCAAGTTGCCAAAACTCAGCCAGTCAAATTGGCGGCAATGGAAGGGCATTTTGAAGGCTCTAAGAATGCGGCATTTAATGTTTTTGGATTCCCTGATGAAAAGGAAGGAAAGTTAAAGTTTGGTATTGCTGTGCCTGGGGTTTTAAGTCTTTTGGTTGGTAACTCTCTTGATACTTATGTTCCTGGACTCAATGATTATGATCGCAGTCTTTGGCCGCCAGTATTGCTAACCTTTGCTTCTTTCCATTCGATGGTTGCTTTAGGAAGTCTCTTTATTGCTATTTTTTCCATTGCAGCTTTTCTTTGGTGGCGGAAGAAGCTCTTCAATTATCGCCTGCTTTATCAAGTTTTTCTTGTTGCCCTTCCGCTTCCGATGCTGGCCAATCAATTGGGCTGGACTGCGGCAGAAGTTGGGCGCCAACCATGGATTGTTTATAATATTTTAAAAACAAGTGACGCGACTTCGGCCCATTTGTCCGGCGGACAAATTTGGTTCTCGATCATCTTTTTTTCTATTGTGTATGCCTTTTTAGGATGGGTTTATTTGTATCTACTTAATCGCACCGTTAAAAAAGGCATGGAGGCATAGTTATGTTGCATACAACTTGGTTTATTCTTATTTTTGTTTTACTCACGGGGTATGCCATTTTAGATGGTTTTGATCTAGGGGTGGGGATTCTTCATCTTTTTTCCAAAAAAGAGAGAGAGAAAAAAATAATGGTAAAAAGCATTGGCCCGATTTGGGATGGCAACGAAGTATGGCTGATTACTGTTGTGGGTGCCATGTTTGCCGCTTTTCCTCCGATCTATGCCAACATATTAAGTGGACTCTATATCCCCATGATTCTTTTTTTGGGTGGAATTATTTTTAGGGCCATCTCCTTGGAGTTTCAACATTATGTGGAGTCTCCTTTTTTAAAGAGTTTTTTCACTAAAGCATTTGGAGTTTCTAGTCTGGTTATTACAGTTTTGTTTGGTTTGATTTTGGGCAATCTTTTAAGAGGTCTACCTATCGATGCGACGATGAATTATGTCGGAGGGGCAAACTTTTTTCACCCTTACAATTTTCTCGTGGCCCTTCTCGTCACCATTCTTTTTGTCATGCATGGGGCGAATTGGTTAGTGCTAAAAACAGAAGGCGAGCTTATGAACCGCATGGTTAATTGGTCCAGCCGTATGTGGATGCTTTTTATTTTATTGTATGGTGTTGCTGTGGTGGTGACTTTGTATTCTGCACCTCACATTATGCAGGGACTTTCCGAGCGTCCTATCTTTTGGCCTTTGCAGCTTTTGATGATTTTTCCTTTCTTTTTTATGCCTAACTTCTTATACCAAGGTAAGGCTTTGAAGGCTTTTGTGATGTCTGGTTTATTGATTTTTTGTCTTTTCTTTTCTGTGGCAGTGGGACTTTATCCGGTTCTTTTGCCATCGAGTTTTGATACGGCCTTTTCACTTTCCGCATTCAACGCTTCATCTTCTGAGTCAACATTGATGAATATGTTGATCATCGTATTGATTGGCATGCCTCTTGTCTTGACTTATACAGGATTTATTTACTGGAGCTTTAGAGGAAAAGTTAAGCTTGAAGACGGTGAATATCACTAAAAAATAGGGAAAGCCTCTATGGCCTTCCCTCCTTTTCTTTGATTTTATTTTTCATTAAAATTAATAATTTCATATATAACTGTTTATCAATCGTTATGACTGTGTTAGAGAATCGTTAGTCTTAAACATGTTCAATCATATTTTTAGTTTTCGGGAGTCTAGAAATGATGGATTTTCTGTCTATGGTGGGTTTTTCTATAAAATTTGAGTTTGTTATTTTTGCAGTGACTCTTTTGGGGGTTGCTTTTTTTCACAACAAGACGATGTATGTGGCCTTGTCTGGCTTGGGGGCCGTTCTTATTTATAAGTGGTTCAACTACACAGGATTTTCTTTGGCCGAACATATAATAGGCAATACCCACCACGAAGGGGAGTGGCGCGGACTTCTCAACCTCATTGGATTACTTTTTGGCTTTTCTATTTTGGCCAAACATTTTGAAGACTCTAAAGTACCTGAAAGAATTCAACACATTTTACCCAGTGGATGGTGGGGAGGCTTTCTTTTACTTGTATTTGTTTTGATTAGCTCTAGTTTTCTCGACAATATTGCCGCCGCTATGATTGGTGGAACTATTGCAATGGTTGTCTATAAAGGAAAAGTTCATATTGGTTATCTCGCGGCCATCATTGCGGCAAGTAATGCGGGAGGCTCTGGAAGTGTCGTGGGAGATACAACGACAACTCTTATGTGGATTGATGGAGTTGCTCCTCAGCACTTGGTTCCTGCTTTTATTGGTGCAGGTTTTGCTTTCTTATCTTTTGGCGTGATTGCGACATATCAACAGCACAAATACAACCCCATTGATAAGGGGGAATATGTTGAGCATAAAGTCGATATGGGAAGATTATCTATTGTTCTTCTCATCCTTGTTTTAACTATTATTACCAATTGGAAGTTCGATTTTCCCGCGCTTGGCGTTTGGACCGCAATTCTTGTTGGCTCCTTATTTCGTAAGACCCCTTGGCAAGAGCTGCGCAAGGTTTGGAAAGGGACTGTCTTTCTCGTTGCCCTCGTTACTTGTGCTTCATTAATGCCTGTGACTTCACTTCCTGCCGCTTCTTGGAAAACGACATTTTTTTGGGGCTTTGTATCGGCCGTTTTTGATAATATTCCTTTGACGAAACTTTGCTTGTCCCAAGGGGGTTATGATTGGGGGATACTTGCTTACGCAGTAGGTTTTGGTGGTTCTATGGTTTGGTTTGGATCATCGGCCGGCGTTGCTCTTGCTAGCCTTTATCCAGATACTAAATCAGTGCGAAAATATTTATTTAAAGGTTGGCATATTCCTATTGCCTATGGGATTGGCTTTTTTGTGATGTTTTCCATTGTTGGCTGGAATTTACATCCGCATAAACAGGATCATATTTCCGCTGAAAAGCTGCACGAGAAGGCTAAAGTGCATAAGGTTTCTTTGCAGAAAGAAATAAAAGTCAAAGCAAAACATTCTTAAGTTGGATAGGGACTCTTTTTAGAGTCCCATTTCTTTTTCTAGGTCATTGAGATCAACGGATTCAATATTTGAAGAGCGTTTGCGTTTAGGAGCACTCTTTTTCATTTTTACTTTGTCGCTATTACTATCCCCATTTCCAAAAATCTGTTCTAGATCATATATTTCGTTATCTGGAACTTGAGGAGCTGCGGTGGTCACTTCTAGTGATGCCGTCTTTTGCTCTAGCTTACTCCATTCTTGTTGCAGCTCTAGACGATAGTCTTGGGCCCAAGAGGAGAGAGAAAAGCTTAAAAGTAAGATTGGGTAAATGTTTTTCATACTCTAAATTTTATGTTAGAAAACAGCACTTTGCCAAGCATCTAGAGGAATAACTATGTGTGAAGACTTTAAGCTTTCTTCCTATAACTATCATTTGCCCCAAGAGTTAATTGCCGATCGTCCGGCAACTCCCCGCGATCATTCGCGTTTGCTTGTGTATAAAGTGCAAGAAGATTGCAT
>QKCN01000016.1 GCA_003245675.1 Bacteriovoracaceae bacterium
AGTTAGATAGATTTATCTTAACGATAGCTCTGTATAATTAATGGACTAACTTCGGTGAGAGTAAAGGGAACTAATGAGGGACGAGAAACTATCTATTGTTATTGCGGTATACAACGAGGAAAAGACCATTTTACAAATATTGTACGAAGTGGAAGATTCTCTCAAATGTCTATGCGAGAACAAATTGATCCACGATTTTGAAATTATTGTTATTAATGATGGGTCAACCGATGAGACATTGACCAAGTTGAATTCTTATTTATCAGAAAAAATAAAAATCATTTCTTTAGATAAAAACAAAGGTAAGGGAAATGCTATTGCTCTTGGCTTTCGCGTATCGTCAGGGACAATTGTTCTCATTCAGGATGCAGATCTCGAGTATTCTCCCAGTGATTTTGAAAAGCTCATACGGCCGATTGTTGAAAATAAGTTTGATATTGTATTCGGTTCTCGGTTTATGCAAAAAACGGCTAAGCATATCTATTTTGTTGGTGGGATAGTGAATCGCGTACTAACGACTCTAAGTAATTTCCTTTCAGGGATCATCTTAACAGATGAAGCAACGTGCTATAAAGCCATGCGCGGAGATATTGCACGATCATTAAAGTTAACGACACCTCGATTTGGGATCGATCTTGAAATTATTGCAAAGTTAGCCAAACGGCCTGATAAATGTCGGTTTCTTGAAGTTCCTATTTCCTACAAAGGAAGAGGATATTTCGAGGGGAAGAAAATTTCTTGGAAAGATGGGATTGCTGCTTTTGTGCATGTTTTCTATTTTAATTTGTTCAGCAGAAAAGATTCCTGCTTTCATTTAATCGAAGATGAGTAGTTTGGAGTGACGAGCTTAAACTGATGCAAAGGTCACCGTAAAACAAGCTCCCTTTTGGTCAGGGTTTTCTGCGACTTTAATTTTGCCATTCATTTTGGTTACAAAATGGTGGACAATTCCTAGGCCCATACCAGAGCCTTTTTCGCCAGATGTGCCAAAGCGGACATGATCTTTTTCAAATGAGAAAAGGCTTGAGCGCATTTCTTTGGGAATTCCAATTCCTTGATCAGATAAGTGAAAAGCTATATTTTGGTTATCATTTTTTTCGATTCTCCAAGTGATTGTCGAACCTTCCGGACTGAATTTAATGGCATTGGATATGAGATTTGAAAAAACTTGATTCATTATGACATCTTCATCCCCCCAAATTTTGGTTAGAGGGGAAAGTTGATTCTCAATTTTTAGATTTATATTTTTTGTATCAAGTCTTTCTTGGAATAGCTCTTGGCAAGTCGTTATGAGGTGATCAATGTTGATTGGTTTTTGTTCTAGGTTACCTTGTTGCAACATTCTCACTTTGTCTAAATTGTTTTTCAAAAATGTCGCAGCAGTTTTAATGCGATCAATTTTGTCTTTAAGGTCATCACTCATATCCGTATGTCGCTGCAGTAAAACCTCAGAACTCACTGAAATGACAAAAAGGGGATTGCAAAGATCGTGCCCTACAATTTTTAAAAGGCGATCCAGTTCGTCTTTGGATTCACGGATGGAGAGCATCGTCGTTCTTACTGCGTTGAAGTAGTACAGAATCATAAAAGCGAGGAAAAGAACCCCAGAAACCCAGCAAATAATATGAAAGGTTTTATAGTCTTCTGTTCCAATATGTACAAGGAAAGATTCAGGGACAAGGGGGGTTAGTATCGGATAGAGGAAGAAGGTAAAGATAAGAATAAGAATCCATATGATAAATGTCCTTAGCGAGGACATAATGGCAGTAGCGATAACAAAGTGAAGCATCCAATAGATGCCGATCGCAAACATTCCCCCTTGGACGAGGTTCATATTGTAAGCCTCTAGGAAGGCAATGGATAAAGCAAGTTGCGATATAAAATCAACATTTCCTTTTTGACGATATAACCCAAAAAAGCAGATTAACAAAAGAAAAGCAGCAATGCTGTGGCAAGAGGCTAGATAATAGGAGGGATATAAAAAGGTATAGACGATGGCAAAGAGGATAAGCATGGTTGCTCCAAGGAGAGTGATCATCATGCAATTTTCTCGTTTGCCTTGAATACTTTTCCAACTGAAGGTTTTAAAGATTTCGTCCAAAACTTGTCCCTTGTGCGTAATTTATGACTCTTGATTATAAATTGAGAAGCAAATGATTTGTAGCATATTTATGTATTTTAAATAATTAAAATTTACTAACCTTTTGTTTTTGCCTGGGGATGTTTAAGTATATGTAAAGATTTTAGGCCTTGCTGGCCAGATGGGGACTGTTTTGTTAGGGTGGCCCGATTTTTAAAATTATCGGGGGAGTTTTTATGAAGTTATGGTTTATTTCTTTGGTTTTTTTGCTTTCTTTTCCACTTTGGGCCCAAGAGGATGTGAGCGTTGAGCAGCTTCAGGAAATGGCCGCACAGCTTGGACGTTTAGACCTTGCCGTAGATGATCAGCATAACACCGTTTTTGTTTCTAGTATTAAAATGGAACCTTGTGGGAAAATTCATGTGGTAGACATTCAGAGTCAAGAGGAAATAAGCAGCCTTTGTACAACTTCTTTAGTTGTACGTGGCAAAACGCAACAAGAAATTGAATTGGGGCGTGATGGTCAGCTTTACCATCTGACAGTTGGAGAAGGAAGACCTGAGTTGGCCGCTATCGTTGCTCAAGACGGCGATTGGAGCAAATCTTTGAGCATTGATTATTCTGATCTGCTTTTAGGAAAACTGTTCCCCCGCAATTTGAAAGCGGAGGCCGATGGACGAATTTCAGTAGAGGCTATTGAATTCAAATCTAAGATGCCTGTTCTTGTTCTTATTAATCCTCTGGATAGAAGTGTCGAAACATTGCCTTTGTTTAAGGTTAAGGAAGCCTTAGAGTCTTTGGATGAAGCTAAAAAAGAGCAATCCGATAATGATTCAGAAGAGTCTAGTGATTATGCTAAAGGAAGTGGCCTTGGCTTTAGTGCAGGATTTTTAGCCGGATTAGGATTTGCTTATCGTCAGATGTTTGCTAGCGGTTGGGGATTTCACATCGCGGCGGGCGGTTATGCCGATGAAAGCAGTGTTGATGCCAATGTGGGGATAGAACTCTTACGAGTTTTGGATGAGACAAATAAAGTGCGTTTCTATGCTTTGGCAGGAAGCAGTTTGTATTATTCTTCATCGAAATATCTTGTCTATGATTATGCTACGACTCCTTGTGAAGATAAGGAGTGTTACACTGGCGTAATGGAGAGTGGGCGTTATGAGTCTAGTCGCAGCTCTACTTACAATTTTGGGATTGGGCTTGGTATCGAATATGCGCCAGCAGGTCTTCGGGCAAAAGGACTTTCAATGACTTTTGAATTGCCCATTTTTGTTCGTTTTGTAAACCGCAGTGATCGCAGTGGCTTTGGAGGAATTGCTCCTTGGCCATCAGTGACTTTAATTTATTATTTTAGAAGATAAATTTATCCGCATAAGGGCCCGTGTTTGGGCCCTTTTTTTATCCCGTATTTTAATTTTCTTGTTGATCAATGATGACCGGTCTATCAACTGGTCCTTGATTGGGTCTAATGCCAAAGGGGCGCATGATCAATTTTCGTCGCCAAGAGCTCTGCATCTTTTGAAAAAATTGAGGAAAAAAGATTAGCGAAGACGTTCTAAAAATACCAGACAGGATAAAAATATAGATATAGCTATCGAGTGCAAACAATGGATGTGAAAAGGAAAGTGCGCTTAGTATAGAGCCAACAATAATGGCACTGGCATTTAAGAGATTGTATAAACTCATAAAGCGAGCTTGATCATTGCGAGGCAGTTCGTTGAGGACGGTAAGGAAAAAAGAGTACTCGAATCCGCCCCATGCCATGCCGGAAAAAATTTGCAAAAAAATGAGATAGTAAATATCGCGACTTACAATCCATAGAAAGGGAATTAGGGCAATTCCCAGTCCCGAAAAGAAGAGGAGTTTTCGCATTGATAATTTCGATGCCAGCCAATCTAATTTTCGCGAAATCAATATTTTGCCAACGAGTGCTGCCGAAATAACAATCATAAATGCGACATAACTCATTTTGATTTCTTTAATCATATAAGGGATAAAAAAGGGCGATGCAAGATAGATGGGGATTTTGAATAGTGCTGCAAAGAGCATGACTTTCCCGATTTTTGCTTCGCGAATAAATGCATGCCATTGTTTGAGGGTGAGGCGCTGACTGTGTTTAATGGCATTAGTAATGAGCGAATGTTTTTTGAGAAAGAAGGACGACACAATTCGGGCAAGCATTGATAGTAAAAAGATATATGCAAAATATTCGATGACATTGCCATTCATTCGGCCCCATTGCAAAATGGTGCCCGAAAAAATCATTCCCAAAAACATTCCGGAATATGTATAGGTACTTCTGTTTGAAAAAAAACTATTGCGTACGGGGTGAGGGATGATGCTGCTCATGAGCACATTCCAGGAGGCGGCCACCGCAAATGCCATGACCCAGTAAAAAGAATTAATCATAAGGAAAATGGGGAAACTTTCAAATTTAAACAACGCAGAAATGATGAGAGGTAAAAAAGCCAGTGCCTGTAGAAAACTGCCAAGATAGGTAAAGCTGTGATAGCTTCCTCGTTTTTCGACCCAGTTGTGAACGAAAAATTGTAAAACTCCCCCAAAGAATAATGGCAAGGTTGCCAACAAGCCTGAGTAAATGGGGTCCATTCCCGATTCGAGGGCAAAGGCCACAAGGTATCCTTCACCGGCTCCGGCCATGACAGCATAGAAAAATGCATCGGCCTTGCTGAAGAG
>QKCN01000095.1 GCA_003245675.1 Bacteriovoracaceae bacterium
AGGTAGGCAACTTTTTTTCTTTTTAGTGTAAAATTTTATTCAGAATGTCCGAAAGATGTTTGAAATGTGTTTTTACGTTAGCAGCAAAATGGAGACTATAAAATGAGTATTCCCAAGAACATAAATTTTCTTATTGTTGATGACTTCTTTTCAGTCCGAAAAATCGTGGTATCAAGTTTAAAGCGTATGGGGTTTTCTGGACAATTTTACGAAGCAGAGAATATTGCAGATGCAGAAACTATTTTACGAGAACACCAAGGAGCAGATGATCAAGTGCATTTTGTGTGTTCAGACTGGGATATGCCAGGAGGAAGCGGTCTTGATTTTCTAAAAATAGTAAGGGCCGATGATCAATTTAAAAATCTCCCCTTTTTAATGATCACCGCTGTTGGCGAAAGGGATAATGTTTTAGCAGCAGTTCAAGCTGGTGCAAGCAATTATCTTATGAAACCTTGGACAATGCCCGATTTTACAAAAAAAATCGATGCTGTTTGGACCAAACACCATAAATAAAAGAAGCAAGAAATGAAGCAAATTGTTTTTATCACAGGAAAACAGGCAAAATTGCAAGAGCTCTTGCGCAATCTAGAAGGAAATGTTTCAGGAAACTTGATTGAGCGTGAAACAATTGATGACGTCTTAGCACTTTTATCCTTAGTCAGAGATATCGATTTGATTATCACTCCAGAGCAACTTCCCAAAGAGGGTTCTGTTGCCGCCAAACTATCTGAATTCCTTATTTCCAGTGATCTCCAAATTCCGCTTCTTATCTCAGGAGAAAACGCTCAGGCATCTGAGGGGATTCATGTAATTCCTCCTTCTCAGCTAACTGTAGAACACCTAACGGACAAAATTGAAACACTCCTTGGTGGACATGTTGATAGCTCTGGTAAAAAAATTGAAACGACAACCTATCATCCTCTTCCACTAAGTTATCTCTATTATGTCAAAACTCTCCCCTGTCATATTTACAAAAAGGTATCCGATAAGCCTAGCTACAATGTGCTAATTCGTATCGATCAAGATCTTTCCAAAGAACTATTGGATACAGTTGGCAAAGAATACAAAGAAGTATTTGTTCCAAGAGAGTATCACCCCAACCTCATCAATAATATTACCAACTCAATGACTGCCCATTTCTCTGCGGCGGGATTGACTCTTGAAAATCGTCTGAAAGCAAATTCTAGCCTTTATACTATTTTGAAAAAAGAAATTAATCTTTTTGGAATCAACCATAGTATTTCCTACTTAGTAGAATTAGTGTTTCAATCAGTTTTAGAAGGGGCCATGGAAGTCTTCGATAAAGAAGGACTTCAACAATATGCTCAAAAAATTTCAGAAAGTACGACAACTTTTGCTTATAAAATTGTCCACTTGAATGCTCTTTATGCTTGCTACTTGATGACAAAGCTCGTGCGGGAATTTGTTGAATATCAAATAATTGTTGGCTACCTTGCCTTCTTTTCTGATATCGCACTCCCCGACCGCTACTTAAAAATCAGAAGTACGGAAATGCTAAAAGCTTTGGGAAATATACCGGCCGATGAAGATGCAACCATTCGAGAACACGCACTGAGGGCTTCTCGCATTATTGGAGAATACCGCCAAGCACCAACTGGTGTGGCCAATCTAATAAAGAAACATCACGGTGCAAATGATGGAATTGGCTTTCCTGATAAGCTTCCCGACGACGTGAATAAGATTATTATGGTTTTCTTTATTACAGAAACAATGACTCATGCAATGCTAGCACAAGGTGTTCCCTACCTTACCAAAGAAGTTATTGATTCAGTTGCGCCCAAGTTTGATGGACCCAATCAGCAGAAAATCATTAAAGTCTTACACTCTATTTGCTAGAATCGGGTTCTGTCACAGGAAAGTAAAGCTTGCCTATTTCAGTGGCAATGGCCCGACGTAAAGCAATCAGATTGCGTTTTCCCTTCAAAGAATCGCCATAATAGACCCTATTCGTTAGAATAAGGATCATAATGCCTTGCCCCTTTTCTAGCCACACAGACGTTCCTGTATAACCTGAATGTCCAAAAGAGCTTTCTTTAGGAATAATTTCTCCGCGCAGACTATCTGCATAGGGAGAGAGGACATCAAATCCAAGTGCGCGAATAGCATCACCAGCAACACTCGTCATTTGTGCAACGGTTTCTTTCTTAAGTAGCTCCTGCCCGTCATCAAGAAAAATGCTCATAAATTTTGCAAGATCTGGCATCGTCGCGAAAACACCTGCATGTCCAGCAGCTCCCCCAATTAAACGGGCACGTGGATCATGAGGAATTCCCTTCAATTGATTAGGGATAGTTGGGGCCAAGCGATCAAATAGGGCCTCGCTCGGATAGAAATAAGTGTCTTCGAGCTTAAGTGGCTTAAAAATTGATTCTTCCACAAAACTTGCAAAAGGCTTTTCAGCGACTTTTTCGACAATTCTAGAAAGGGTCATATAACCGATATCACTGTAAATGAACTTTTCACCAACTTCCGCACTCATTTTGGTATTAAATACATTTTCCCACATTTCCTCTTTGGTATAGCGCGCGCTATCTAAGTCTGCGAGACTATTTACTGGGGCCAAACCAGAGCTATGAGTTAAAAGATGGGTAATAGTGATTTGCTTTTTCTCTTCCGTTTTAAAAGCATCAATATAATTAGAAACAAGATCTGTATATTTGATTTTGCCTTGATCAACGAGCAATCCAATGGCCGTCGCGGTATAAATCTTGGAAATAGAGGCTAAATCATAAATCGTATTTTCTTGAACTGGAATTTCTGAAATTTTTTTAACTTTATTAAGTGGTATGAGATCGATCTCTTGTGCGCCAAACATTTTTTTATAAAGAGGTTCACCTTTTTGATTGGCCACCCAGATGATCCCACCAGGAATCAGCTTTTTATTCCATTCTGTTTCCAGAATAGGCTGAACAATTTTCTCAAAATCTTCTTGAGTCTGTGCCATCAAACTTAAAGGCAATAAAATGGCGATGATTAAAAAGATCTTTTTCATATTGACTCCCCCTTATTTTACAAAGAGCATTATAAAGTGATTGTTTATAGATTTTCCAGCTAAAATTTGGGAGTAATAATGAAACTTGCCTCTATCCTATTGATTTTTATGAACCTATTGTCCTGTACAGGAGAGCAAATGCCACAAAAAGTTAGTCAAAAAGAAGATCAATTGATGAAAAGCTTTTCTGTTATTGATTCTGAAAAACATGAATACTCATTCCACCTTCCAAATGAAAAGAAACTAACAGTTCTTTTCTATTTTGCGACCTGGTGTCCAGATTGCCATAAGGAAATTCCCTACCTAAAACAGGTCGTGGAAAAATTTAAAAGCAATGATGCTGTTCAATTTATGGGAATCCGCACCTTCACTCACAAAGATAAAGAAAACGACCTTCAAAGATTTATGAGTAAATTTGAACCCAACTTCCCAATCTATACAGACCCAAAATCAGAAGAGTTCCCCAAAGGAAGGCTTGTCGCAGATCATGCAATCACTTGGGTTCCAACAGTTAAGCTCGTAACTTCTCAGGGTGAAGTATTTAAAGTCAAGGCCTACTCTGAATATCAAACATATATCGAAGACCTAGAGAAATTCATCAAGGAAAAACTTTAAATAAAAAAGGGGCCGTAAAGGCCCCTTTTGTCTATCTAGCAAACAATAAATCGTAAGACTTAGGCAATGGCCAAAGATTATCAGGGATAATATCTTCTATCTCATTGCATAGCTCCGAAAGAGCTTCCATTTGAGGAAACAGAGTATTAGCAATAAAGTCTGCCTCTTCCTCAAATTGACTGCTGCGTTTAGCATATGATTGAGCCAATTTGTCTACGCTATCTTGCAAGCGAATGGCCATGCTCTCTAAACGTGACAAAATAGAATCGGTCAACACTGAATTATGGCTATTTTGCTTTTGGAGCGTAAGCAATTGCAATAGCTCTTTTTGATAAGAGAAAAGAACTGGCATAACATGTTGCTCAACCATTAAATGAAGAGTTTTATACTCAATTTCACGATGCTTGATATAGCGCTCTAAGAGGACATTGTAACGAGTCAAAAGCTCTCCTGAGCGAAAAATCCCTGTGCGCTCAAAGAAAGCGATTTTATTTTTATCTTTAAACGCTGCAAGTGCTGCAACAGTGTTCTTCAAATTAGGAAGACCTCGTCTTTCAGCTTCTTTAAGCCAATCTTCGCTATAGCCATCTCCATTGAAGATAACATTTTCAGATTGAACGAAAAAAGTTTTTGCCAATTTGAGTAGTGCTTCATCAGCAGAACTTCCCTTTGCCAGTTCATCTTTGAGCATTTGAGTGGCATCTAAGACGACATCACAAAAGGCAGCATTGAGAACGGCCAGCGGAAACCCAACTGCCGCGGTAGATCCCACGGCACGAAATTCAAATTTATTACCAGTAAAGGCAAAAGGCGATGTCCTATTGCGATCGGTGTTGTCTTTCAAAAGCTTCACCAGTTGACGAGCGCCCATATCCAATTCAGCGACTGCACTTCCAGAAGTATTGCGCCCTTCACTAAGGTCTTTAAAGATATTAGTTAAGGTCGTCCCAAGAAAAACGGACAAGATAGAAGGAGGCGCTTCATTTGCGCCTAGACGATGATCATTGCCGTGAGAAGCGATTGAAGCTCGAATAATCTCAGGATGGCGACGAATAGTCTCCAAGGCCATGGATACACAGGCTAAAAAGATTTTGTTCTCATGAGGAGTTTGACCTGGTTCAAAAAGATTAATCCCAGTATTTGTAGCAAGTGACCAGTTCAAGTGCTTTCCACTACCATTAATCCCTTGAAAAGGCTTTTCATGCAAAAGCACTACAAAGTCATGCTTCTTGGCAACTTTCTTTAAAGTTGTCATCACGAGATGGTTATGGTCAGAAGCAATATTTCCTTCTGAAAAAATACAAGCTAATTCAAATTGTCCGGGGGCAACTTCGTTGTGGCGAGTCTTTGCTGGAACTCCCACTTTATAGAGCTCAATTTCCACTTCTTGCATAAAATCAACAACACGCTCAGGAATCTCTCCAAAGTAATGATCTTCCAATTGCTGATTACGAGAAGTAAGAGACCCAATAAGGGTTCTTCCAGTCATCACAAGGTCGCGGCGTTGGAAATAAAATGCTTTATCCACAAGAAAATATTCTTGTTCAGCACCGCAAGTTACAATGACATTCTCAACATCGGTTAGTCCCGCTGTTTTTAAAAACTCTGTCGTTAAGTGATTTACTTTATTCAAGCTTCTCAAAAGAGGTGTTTTAATATCGAGAGCATCACCATGGTAAGATACAAAAGCGGTAGGAATACAAAGTGTTTTACCATTAGTATTTTCAATCAAGAAAATAGGAGAAGTAACATCCCACGCAGTATAACCACGAGCTTCAAAAGTGCTCCGCGCCCCCCCATGAGGAAAGCTAGAGGCATCAGGCTCTCCTTGCATAAGTTGAGATACGCCGAGCTTTTCAATGGGCTGTCCATTTTTTCCAATATTTAAAAAGGCATCATGTTTTTCTGCGGTTGTTCCTGTCAAAGGTTGGAACCAGTGACAAAAGTGAGTTGCTCCTTTACTCATGGCCCATTGAGTAACGGCATTGGCGTAAATAGAAGCAAGCTCTTGGCTTAAGGGCTTTCCTTCTTCAATCATCTGAACGAGTTCTCTTTTAACCATTTCGCTAATCAAGGATGTCTTCTCAATCGAAAACACATTTTCACCAAAATACTCGCTCACTGCCAATTTTTTTCCGCTCAATTTATTGGTCGGAATGTCAGCGAATTTGCGAGGGCGATCAATTGCTTCTGCCCGAGCTTTCTCTCTTGCATTAATAGTCATGCTAAACTCCTTTCTCCAGCTCTTGAATCCTTTCTTCAAGTGGAGGATGGGTTGATAAAAGTTCCGTAAAACTTTTGGGGGATGATATTTTAAAACACTTAATATTATCTGCTGATGCAGGAAGGGCATCATAAGTTCTTTGTAGGGCCTTCAAAGCCGCAATCATTTTCCCTCTTCCTGCAATACTTGCCCCATCTCTATCGGCCGCAAACTCTCTAATGCGAGAAAAATAAGCCACTATAAACATGGCAAAAAAGCCAAGAACAACCTGCAATACATAAACAGTGAGATGATAGGCTACGCCATTAACTAGCCCTGGACTATCTTCTTCGTCGCGATCTCCGCGAATAAAATTTTGAATTCCAAAAGCGATAATGCGGGCAAAGAACATGACAAAAGCGTTCATCACCCCTTGGACTAATGCCATAGTAACCATATCTCCATTTTTGATATGTCCTAATTCATGCCCAATGACACCTTCTAATTCTTCTTCGCTTAAGTGATGTAACGCTCCTTGCGACACGGCCATGAGAGCTGAAGATGCTGTTGCGCCTGTCGCAAAAGCATTAACTTCACGCCCTGGATAAACACCAACTTCTGGCATATTAGGAAGTCCCGCTTGCTGTGATAAACGCTGCGTCGTCATATAGAGCCACTGAAGCTTGTGGTCTCCCACTGTATGATCAAAGACCTGAACCCCCATGGTCATTTTCACCATAAACTTTGAAAGGAGTAAGGAAATAAATGATCCCGCCATCCCCCAAATCAAGCAAAAGACAATTAAGGAGAAATAATCAATTCCTGCAGCAGTGATATGTTCATTGACTCCTAAAATGGTGGTGACAACAGAAATAGTCAGAATGATGGCGATGTTCATTCCGAAAAAAAGCCCAAATCGTTTAAGCATATAAATCCTCCCAATCCATCTGAAGGGAAAGCCTCAAGGAGATCCCTTCAAATGGTCTCTCCTATCTCATATTTAGCTAAAAGCTATAAATGATTTTTTTTAATTTGTCATGAGACACTTTGCCAATTAAACCAAAAACTAACAAAAACTGGAAAAGGTTTTTTTCTTTAAAGGTTCCTTGAGCTTAATGATGCGAATTGAGTTGGAAGATCCATGCTCGAAGGCCCCCCTGTCTCCTTTGACGATCACAATTTTGTCTTTTGACTTCAATTCACAAATATTGCGAATCATTTCAATAACTTCGTATTCAAATACGGGGTTTGATTCATCAACATTTTCAAGAACAAGTGGTGTCACACCCCAGCAAAGTGAAAGTTGGCCACCCACAGTTCCAGAGTCAGTCACGGCCAGAATAGGCACATTGGGACGAAAACGAGAAAAGTAGCGGGCCGTTTTACCTGAAGCCGTAAAGCAGATAATTTTGCGGGCCTTTACATTGCTAGATAAAACAGAGGCAGTATAGGCAATGGCTAGATCTGAAGCTTCAAGTCCTGTTTGTTCGAGCATAATATCGTGAAAGTCGCTTTGCTCGGCTTCATAAATGATATTGTCCATTTCTTGAATTGCTTCAAGAGGATATTTACCAGCGGCCGTCTCTCCAGAGAGCATTAGCGCATCTGTACCATCCCATACGGCATTGGCAATGTCTGTAGCTTCAGCGCGCGTACAGCTAGGATTATTAATCATCGATTCTAGCATTTGTGTGGCAGTAATGACGGGAATACCTCTTTCATTACAGGCATGAATAATGCGTTTTTGCTCACGAGGCACAGCATGATTTCCAATTTCAACGCCCATATCTCCACGCGCGACCATGATGTAATCTGAGACCTCGATGATTTCGTCGAGATTGGCCAGACCCTCAGGATTTTCGATTTTCGCAATAATGCCCATTTTAGGAGAGTGTTCATTTAAAAACTCTCTGACCTGAAGAACATCTTCTTTTCTGCGCACATAGGATAGAGCAACGAGCTCAATTCCAATGCCAATCCCAAAAAGCAAATCATCTTTATCTTTGGCAGTAAATGATGGCGTTGAAACCTTGGTATCAGGAAGGTTGATTCCCTTCTTGGATTTAAGTAGACCGCCATGGTTAATTTTAATCGTAATGGTATTTTCATTAATGCCAATAACTTTGGAGTCAATAAGACCATCGTCAAACAAAAGGCGATCACCAACTTTACAGTCCTTAGCAAAATCTTCAAACACAGAGGGAATGTACTTATCCCCACTTCTAAATTTTTCAACACCTACTTCCCATTCTTCACCATCTTTAATAATGATAGGCTCCGCGAGATTATCAACGCGAATTTTAGGGCCTTGGAGATCAAAAAGAACGCCAACATGGACATCACGCTCACGGGCTGCTCGGCGAAGATTTTCAACAATATTTTTCTTATCCTCATGCACTCCATGACTCATATTAATTCGACAAACATCCATACCTGCATCAATCATATTTCCGATCATTGCGTATTCAGAAGATGATGGGCCAAGGGTTGCGATAATTTTTGCACGACGATGTTGGTGTTTCATAATAGGGCATTCCGATTGTTATTAACAAGTTATGGCGATTGTAGTCATTCACGGCCCGCTGTCAAGAAAGGAAATGTCAGAAATTATTGAAGATTAACAACAAGACCAAAATTTATTGTCCAATAGATTCTACTGAGAATATCACAGACCAAAATTTCATCAAATTTTTTGCAGAAAAATCTAAAGTTTTTGCAGACTTAACCGATAAAGTCCATAGAAGGGCTTGGGGTGCTAATCGATGGATTTTAAATCATTCGACATTGACTCAAAATTTAAAAAGCGGATCATCTGGAACGTACTGATTTTCGTTGCAATTTTATGGACTGCAATAGAGGCTCCCTATAGTTTCGTCAAGGCTTTGCCTTCTAAAGAATCTTCCATGTGGTGGGATGGCATTCTCTCTTCTATTTTCGTTGTGGATGTTGTGTTACGCCTTATGGGAAAACTCAGCATTAAGCCCGAAGAAGTCGCAGATTTCCCAGGCCTCAAGGGTCACACCAAACCTTATCACAAAACGATATGGTTCCCATTAGAACTCATCTCATGTATCCCTTTTGAAATTATCTGCGGATTTTTTGGATTGCCTTACTATTTGCGCCTTATCAAAATGGCCCGTCTCTTTCGCGCTGTCACAGTTATCGGAACAATTCGCACACTTGATACCATGGCCCTCCTCCCTCGCGGAATTAAATTAGGTGGCATGGCCATTGCCGCATTGATGTTTCTTCACTGGATTACCTGCGGCTGGATGTTGATTTATCCCGATCCAACCCTTGATGCAACTTCCTTTTACATAAAGGCCAATTACTGGGCCTTAACGACACTGACGACCATTGGCTACGGAGATATTACCCCCACGACCAATGTGGGACGCATTTTTACGATGTTTATCATGGTGACGGGCGTTGCCATGTACGGTTTTATTATCGGTAACGTTTCTCGCCTTTTGATGCTCGCCGACCGACGCAAGGAGGCTCAAAAAGAAAAAATGGGTGAACTCAGTTTTCTCATGAAGCACTATCGCGTTCCCATGGGGCTACAAAAACAAGTGTTCTCCTTCTATCATCACTTGCTCAGTAACCGCTTTATGGATGCAGAATCCAAGGTTCTAAGCGAACTCCCACCAGCTCTGCAAAACGAATTGCAAGTCTATATGAAAATGAAGTTGATCAGTAATATTCCGATCTTCGAAGGTTGCAAAGTTGTCGCTTTGAAGATGATTGCTTCTGCCCTTCAGCAAAACTTCTATACTCCCAATAGTCACATTATCCGTTCAGGTGAAGTTGGTGAGGAAATGTTTATCATTGGCCACGGCGAAGTTGATATTTTTATCAATGATAATTTGGTGACGACCTTAAAAGAAGGACAATTCTTTGGAGAGATTGCCCTTTTGGAAGAGACCACTCGCAGTGCTGATGTTAAGGCCAAAACCTATTGCGACCTCTACAGCCTACATAAAGAGGAATTTTTAGACATTGTTGAAAAATTCCCTGAAGTAGGAGAAAGAGTCCGCAATATCTACAAGCGAAGAAGAAGTGACGCTCCCCGCAATAAACGTCCAATTTCCCGCGAGGTCACTGAAGACTTTAAAAAAGCTTCTTAATCAGTTACACTTCTGGCAAGCAAAAATTTTTACGGCCAGGAGACGTCTATGCTTAATCTTATTTGGGTTTCCTTCTTTATTCTTGCGGCGTGCTCGGCCCTCTACCAGCTGATCTTCAAGGGAAATGTCGAGGTTTTTAATACGATGATGGAAGCCTCCTTTTCCATGGCCAAAACCGGTTTTGAAATATCTTTGGGACTAACGGGAGTTATGACCTTCTGGCTGGGCATGATGCGCATCGGCGAAAAAGCAGGTGTCATTGCCATCATCACGAGATTGGTTTCTCCTATTTTCCGCGTTCTTTTTCCTTCAATTCCTGAAGGGCATCCAGCCACCGGTAATATTATGATGAATCTTGCTGCCAATATGCTAGGCCTTGATAATGCGGCGACGCCCTTGGGACTTAAGGCCATGAAAGACCTTCAGGAACTCAATCCCAATAAAGACACTGCTTCTGATGCTCAAATCATGTTTTTGGTTATTAATGTTTCTTCTGTCACAATTATTCCTATTTCGATTTTCACTTATCTCCACCAACTGGGTTATCAAAATCCAACTGAAGTTTTTATTCCCATTTTGTTGGCCACTTTTTGCTCCACTTTCTTTGGTGTCCTTGCCCTATCGCTTTACCAAAAAATTAATCTCTTCCGCGCCAGCTTTCTTCTTCCGGTAGGTGCCATTATCACTGTCATCAGTACGGGGATGTATTTTCTGCAAGGGCTGGAGCGCGAAAAAATGCAAATGGTTTCCCTCCTTGTAAGTAATCTTTTTATTTTTGGCGTTATTTTGTGGTTTGTAGGCCTTGCTTTTATCCGCAAAGTAAATGTCTATGAAGAATTTATTAATGGTGCCAAAGAAGGATTCCAAGTTGCCGTCACTCTAATTCCCTACCTTGTTGCCATGCTCGTGGGGATTGGAATTTTTAGGGCAAGTGGAGCTTTAGAAATCCTTATGTATATGATTGCTTTTCCTATCGAACAAATAGCACATCTATTAACCTCGCTTGGAATTATGCACTACCATGGTGGACGCCCAGAGTTTATTGAGGCATTGCCCACTGCCTTGATTAAACCTCTAAGTGGCTCAGGGGCCAGAGGTATGATGATTGAGACAATCAAAACTCACGGCGTCGATGCTCTCGTATCCAAAATGGTTGCTATCATTCAGGGAAGTACCGAGACCACTTTTTATGTTTTGGCCGTTTATTTTGGCTCTGTCGGAATTAAGAATGTCCGTCACGCCCCCGTCTTCGGCCTATTGGCCGATTTTTGCGGAGTCGTCGCGGCCGTCACAATCACCTATATTTTCTTTGGCTAAAAGAAGTCAAAAAGAAAACGAGTCCCAACTAATAAGCTGGTTTCATCGGCATCATATATCTGTGCATGATTAGAAGTGCTGTATTCTTTTTCATTTCGCATAAGAACAAGGTGATAGCGGTATTCAACATTCTCCATAGGGTAAAATTCCAAAGCAAATCGGTAATTGCGATAATCGTAATTCATTGCAGTGCCACTCAAACTTGATTCAAAAGATTTCACTTCTCCCTGAGAATATTTAACAGAGGGACGCCAGTGAGGATGCATGTATTTTAAATGAACGACAATACCTGTTTCTGTGTCATCTTTTCCCATAAAAGTCTGATCTTCATGCACATTATGTAAATAATCCAGATGCAATTCAAAATTTTTGTATTTTTGAGTATGCCCTAGCGCCATGAGAATTTCTTTTTGATCGTCTGTAATTTTGTAATAATGAAAAGTGATATAGGGCAATGCTGTTTTATCAAAAAAAGAACCACGATACATTGCCCCTACTCCAAAACCATGTTGAGAGGACTTTTCATCATCATTTTCCTCCTGAGAGCTATTGGATAATCCCAGCATAAAGTGCTGATCACTTACGCGATAATGTGCCTGTAGTCCTTCGGCCAAAGAGTATTTGGCCTGAGTAGCAACCGCTGATGCATCTGAAAAATGATAGACTTCTCCAGATCCCCAATAGTTTTCAATGCCTCCAGTATAGTTAAATAACTTACCTAGCATCAGATTGAATTCCTTAGAGAACTGATGAGATATCCAAGCAAACTCCACAAAATGAGAAGATTTACTATTACTATCTTGGGAGGTGCTATCGAAATCGACGCTTGGGTTCAGGCGCAAAAGATACGAAACCTGTGGCACGGCCTCCCCTTTTGCAACAAATTTTAGGCGATTAAAGCGAAATGACTCATAGCTAGGGTTGGCATTGGGGTTCGCTGAATTAGTCTCTTGGTTGTAAGATTCATAATCAATGCGAGAGTCAATTGAAAGATGACTGCCAGTTGCATAACTAACTGAATTAATTAAACAAAGTACACAGACAACAAATAAACGTGTCATAAATACCCCCTCACCACAATAAAATCCTATCTTACAATTAAATGCGAATCCGTCCGACCTAAGAAATTTTAATATGTTGAGAGGCATCATTTTCCATCTCCCAAAAAATTAGCCTTATAATGTAGAATGATTATTGAGATATTGCGTCTTGCGAGGAGCTAGTTTATGGGAAAATTATTGATCTTTATCTTTATGCTAAGCCTACTGGCCGCTTGTAATGGGAAAGATGCTGGACTGACCTGGATCAGTAACGAAAACGCCAAGACTAAAACAGAATATACCTTTAAGGTGACTAATATCAGCCATACGAGTGATGGCAGTCTTAAAGTAGAAGGAAGTAATCTAGGTGTAGTCAATGAAGTAAAGATAAAAACTCCTGTGACAACACTTCCGCTCTATATGGAAACTCAAACACCTACTACAATTTATTTAAAAGCAAAAGCAGCTCTCTCTCTTGCCATGGAGACAACATTTGAAATCATTATGACTTCATCTTATGCAGAGCAAAGCTTTCCCATCACTCCTAGCATTGCCAATGGAAGCCTACGCTACTATCAGCTTAATTCACTTGATGCACCAGGAGCAGACTACGTCTTGTCTTCTGATGGCAATGGAAATGTTGAGTGGAAAGCCGCAAATTCTTATTTCAATGTAGATCTCAATGACATCTGCCCCAATGTGACTTATCTGGGAGTGACTTACGGGTTTACCATGATCGGCACCGACCCCAAGCAAGCTGGCACTTACTGTATTAGTGCCGAATTAGTTAATTTACCTTTTGATTCGGCCCTTAATTTTTGCCACCAGTTAAATGGTGATCTCTGTAGTCCCACAGAATTGCGCATGGCCGTTACTCCGACTCAACAAGTATGGAGCAATCTTATATCCCATGATGGAACTGAGATGATTGTAACAACTCTGGACAACACTCTTAGCTACAGCACAGAACCCTATGCCTCAGGCAATTTAGCTTTTTACTGCTGCCGTCGTTAGTTAAACTTTTTAAACTCTTCTTGAGTATTAAACTGCTGGTGGACCTGTGCAAACGGAAACTCTAGGACAGAGCTTTCTGTTTGAGATAATTCCCTAATAAGATTATCCAATCTTCCCTCTTTCATCGACTTAATTTTTTTCTGAAAAGCACAAGATAAAAGAACGGGATGGCCGGCCTTTCCTTGAAAACTTGGGCGCACAACAAGCTTTCCAGTACGCTCTTCTTTGAGCATTGGCTCCCAAATTTCTTTTGGCATAGGCATAAAATCAACAGGCAAGAGAAAGGTTGGCAAGGCCATTTCTTTGAGCTGAGTAAGGCCGTATTGCAAGGATTCAAAAGGTGTACATTCAGGGGCAAAAGGATTGATTAAAGACTTCACATTTTTGAATTCTTTGAAATTGTGTTTTCCCATTACAATATAAACTTGACCAAACCCCATAAAAGATTCTGCATGATGTTCTACAAGAGTTTTTCCATGAAGTTGTAACTCAGCCTTGCTTTCCCCCATGCGCGAAGACCTTCCGGCGGACAGAATCATTAAGTTTGCTCTATTCATTTTTATATCTTTTGGAATTAGTGGTGCATGGCCCTTGCCGGAAGCTTAGAAAGCTTGCGACAAGAGACCACACACGCAGAAAATTATTTCTTAGGCAAAGGCCAATAAAGATCGTAAGGGTTTACTGATTGAAGCTGAACGGTTCTAATCATTTTTTCATCATAGGAATGAGACTCGAGATAGCCCAATAGCATTCCTTCATTGATTTTTTGAGACAAATAAAGGGAGTCAATAAAGCTTTCGACAAATCCTCTAACTCGATCACCAACAGGAATAAAGTTTACACCAATTTTAGAAAGACCAAGAAAAAGTCTAAAGATGGCCACACGATAAGGGTGGTCCAAATTATAAGCAACTGAAGCCTTGCTAGAGAAGCGATGCTTTTTGTCCAAAAGACTGACGATCAAACGACTTCCTTTTTCGGTGTAAGCTCTTTGGAAAGCATGCCCCAAAGTCCTACCTAAACGGTCATAGCTAGATTCAATGCGACGGGCACGTGTTTTACAAGAACGAACTTCAGTATAGAACTTATTAAAGCCGTAAATTTCCCAATTACGAACAGCACTGTTTGATTCCCAAACAGATCCCAGAGAAATTTGAGCCTCATAAATGGAACTCATAGCACGATCTGCCTCAGATTTTGTCAAACCAAGCTCGGAAGGCTCAAAACGCTCAAGATAATAGCGCAACATATTTTGATGATAAAGTCTTCTCTCATGAATAAGACCATCAATACGCCGAATCACATAGGCTGCGAGGTTTAAAAGAGGCTTATCCTTAAAAATCTTCTGAGCATACTCCAAAGTTTTCTTAACGATATTGTTCATCCCACGCTGAGTATAGTAGTAGCGTGGATTATCAAGGCGAGCAACTGTTGCAACATTTTGTTGTTTAAAGTAAAGCTTCACTTGTTTCTTAAGTTCTACCCATACTTTTTTCATGTTCTCACGGCTAAACAACTCTCTCAAATTGAGATTAGGCAAGCGAATTAAACCTTGGGAGATGTAATCATTAGATCCCATTGCACTTAAACCTGAACGAAGTTCTTTTTTCAATTCCTCATCCACTTCAGGATCATTGATTGCTCGTTGCATATCTTCATAAAGAAGTTGGTCTAATTCTTCGACCTCTTCGCCATAAGCCTTTGCCCCAAGAGCGGCAACCATCTGACGCTGATATTCTGCATCCTCTACCATCCGGTCTAAAGCTGGCTGAACATCAAAATCCTTCCAAGCTAAAGAGCGATCATGAATGGCCACAACCTCACCTTGATCATTTTTTTCCAAAACAAATCTTTGCTTGAATTTTTCTAGACTAATTTCTCCGGCACTCAAGCTCAAAGAAAAAGCAATGAACACAAATCCTAGTACTAGCTTTTTCATAAATCCTCCGATGATTATTTCCTGGCTATATGTAAATAAAAAGCTTCTTCAACATCTTTTCCAAAAGCTTTCTCACAAAAAGGGCAATGCAGCCAAAATTGTAAATCAACAAGCTGATGGCAAGATTCACAGTGATGAGCAAAAGAAAAGCGCTCCAAGCGTTCCTCATCATCCAATCCCACGAAAAGGTCTCTACGCAATGCTCTTAAAGTCTGAGGATGAGCGAGATAGACAGCTGGTAAAAGTGGGTCAATTTTAAACATGCCAATCGAGACATCATTGTGAGGACGAAATTGAACTTTAATTTCCTCCTGCTGATCCATGCGATAAGCGGCTTTTTGATTTTCCCAATTATCTTGGGCAAAACGTTGATAAAGTAACTCATTGAAATCTTTGCTCATAAGACAAGAATTGTTTCAAAGCTCATGCGATTAATCAAGACTTGAAAAAATTCAAAAGTCTGACATTTCCCGTCTTCCCCTCTAATGCTCGACGGATTTTTAGCTCTTCCCCTCTCATACGCCCCTGCTGTCGAGCATGTGAATCTTCTTTGAAATGCGAATGGGTAAAGCGCAAACGTGGATAGACTAACTTTTTGACCCCAAGATCAAGTGCCTTTTCCGATACAATTAGCGCTCTGGAATTCATTTGTGACTGAGAAAGGGTAATTTGTGTCTTAAATCCCTCTGCAAGGCCTCTAAAAAAAGAATTTTTGGCCAATTGGCCTTTTAGCTTTTGACTCTTTTTTTCTCTTTCCCAGAGATGCTCAAATTCTTGCTGCAAAAAATGAAAAATATATTCTGCGATTTTTATATTTTCAGAACTTCCAATAATTTCAAGGTAGCAACAATCCATCCCATGGTTGAGCACAGAACGGACCTGAAAAAGATCGAGAATCTCTCGAATGGACTGCAATTTGGGAGAAAATCTCTTTGTTTGGCAAATCCGCTTCAAATAGATGTCAATATATTCTTGCTCTGGTGAAATGGACTTTAAATTGTGTTCTAAAATGAGCTGGTTGACCTTTTTGAGGGCAACTTCCGCCTCATGAGGATTAGAGCTATCGGCCAAAGCAAGAAGCTTTTTCACTTTTTCGAGAATCTTTTCTTTTTTAGAATTCGGATCATCGAGCAGCATTTCATCCCAACTCTGAGCAGCCTTTCCAATTTGTTCATCCTTAAAAAAGCGCAGGCAAAGTTCACGAAAATGAGCATCATGGTGGGCAGTAGGGCTTTGGCTTTTATCAAAAAGATGTTGATAAAAATGAACCAATTCATGTCGCAAAATATTTCGGACTATCTCAGGATCTGAAAGCAAAAAAAGCTTTTTATTCAGTCCAATCTCTAATAGATGAGGATTAAAATACCCCCACTCTCCTTTACCTTCAAATAAAACAAAGTTCAGCGTATAGCGGTAAAGTCCTTTTTCAAAATGCACACTCCGGCTACGGCAATGGGCCGGTATCTCCATCTCGTTCGTCATTATAGAAGCAGCGTCTGCACTAATTTGCTTCAAAAGCCGAATGATGCTTTCTGAAAAGAGAAATAGCATGACTAGAGCTTCCTCAACTTAAAAGACCTACGCAGAACATAAATAAGTATAAGAATGCTTGGTCCAAAAATAGCAAGAAAGGCATTAGCTCGTCCGCTTGTTGCTAACCCCATCATCGAAGAATAGATCAGCCAATAAAAAACAGTAAAAACGATAGTAAATAATATATTCTTCCCCATCCCTCCTGCTCTTCGATTAGGGTTAAAGAGAACGGAAATGGGAACGAGTGCAAAAATTAAAGTAGTCAGTGCATTATTAATAATTTCAAAAATATGAACTTGAATAATATCTAAATTGGTTCCCGTCTGACGAGCATATGACCAATAATCATAGAGCTGCAAGGGCCCCATTTGGAAAACCTCACTCTCGCCCCAGTCAAACATATCTATATTAATAGGCTGATCTGATTGAAGTGTTTTGCCTCGCTCTAAAGAAGGCATTGCATTTATATCTAAGCTTTGAATGTGCGCATAGTTATCAAATAGCCAAGATTTGGAATCCTCCATGGGAATAAGAGTTTCCCCTTCAATATATTCTCGCAGACGACTATTTGAATCATTGAGATGAAAAATCTGAGCATCTTTAATTACTCCATTTTTCTTTTCAAATGCTTTATAAGCGATAATGAAATTTTTCCCTTTTAACCAAAAACGCCCATTGTAAAAAACGCTTCCTTTTAAGCTTTCACTTGTATTGGCCTTTTTAAAGCGCGCACCTGAATTTTGTAACCAATCAATTCTTGCCTTATTGGACCAAGGAGCAATGATCGAATTGTTAACAATGAGAAAAGCCCCCAAAATCCCTGACAAAAGCAACACATCATAAAAAATTTGCATGGCAGAATAGCCTGATGCAAAAATCGCCACGAGTTCATTATGTCTCTTGAGATTTTCTAATCCAAAAAGAGTTCCGCACAAACAGGCAAAAGGAAAAATCTTTTTCAACCAGCTTGGAAGTTCATACATTAGATTAACAAGTGATTCATCAACGCTGACCACTTCTCGGATAGAGGCATCAACAAAGCTGGCCAGCACCAAGATGAGAAACAACAAGAAAAAGGCCCCTAAGAAGGCCTTAATCCAAGATATAAAAACAAGTCTTTTCAAAATCATAGCAACGATTTTGAACGATTTGGTCAAATAATTAAAGGATTTTTTTTAAATTCCGATAAAATAATGCAGTGTGTCGTCTTCTTAGGAGCATTTTTATGAAAACACTTAATTTTTCTTCCTTGCTATGTTTCAGTCTTGTTTTAGGAGCTTGTTCAAGTTACAGGGCCCCTGAATCGATAGAATCCAAAATGGCACGTTATGAATCTAAAGAAAAATTAGAAAATAATATTCAAATTGAGGCCATACAATATAAGTACCGAGGCAGATCAATTGCATCGACACCAGATGATCAAATGAAAGAGCGCTACTACAGCAAACTCTCTCACCGCAGTGTCTATTTTCTAACTCTACATAATCAATATAGAGAATTGGCTTCCTTTCTTCCTCAGGAAGTTTCTCAAGTTGAAATTTGTCCTGCGTTTCATACTGCCCTAGTAGATACGCCCCCAACCTCTTTTACGCATAAAAATATTAATTACCAAAAGCTGGCCCTTGCTCCTCATGCGCTCGAGAATGCAGCTCTTTATCCTGAACTTTCTCTATCAGTAAACGACGGTGTGCAATTCAACAGTCTTCAAAATATTTTGACCCAAGAACCCTATAAAAAATCTCAGTTTGGAGAAATTCTTTTGTCCGCAGTAGAACTTCACTTATCTCAAATCAGACAAGAGCTTGAGACCCTCTGCCAAAGTGGGCAAAGCGCTAATTACCATATCTATGAAAATCTTCTGACATACTATGGTGAAAAAATTTCAGCACAAAAAGATTCTGAAACGATGAAAATGCTTTTAAAGACGAATCTTTTCGTTAATACAGCACTCATCAATTCTCTTCAACAATATCAAAAACAAGGTGGACGCTCTATTGCATCAGATGAATACTCAATCGAAGACACAGGAGTAGTGCTGCACAAAGAAAGCTTAAGACGCCTAGGCGCAGAATGGACTGAAGATTATTTCAAAACAATCTATACAAAGCGTCGTAGTTTGGGAAATAATTAGGGAAAGATAAACACACTTCGAGGAATTGTATTATGAAAAGCCTTTTTTCTGTTTTTCTATTATCTTCCCTACTATTCGCTTGTGGGAAAATCGATCAAGGTGATTCTGCAAGTACAAGTTTCTCTCAGGTTGGTCAGACCGTTAATACCGCATCTATCAAAAGAAAACTCACTGCATCTGAGTTAACTCTCGTGCAAAATACCTGCCTTGCGCTACGATCATTGAGAGAAAGCTATACTACAAAATTTGAATCTAGCTCTTCGGCTAAACTCTTATACAACATCAAAAAGAGTGAATGTAACTCGCAAGTCAATTCAGGAACGGCCTATAAAAAATTGCAAAAACTTTTTGGCCAAGATGTGAGTTGGGAGATTGTTAATCCAACAATGAGTTATGATGATATTGCCAAAGTGGAAACAGACACAACAGGAATTCTTTCCAATTTTTGTACTTCAACAGCTTATGGAACAGATAGCGATGCTTATAATATAATCTCCAATAGCGAGGGAGGATTCTACATTTTGAAGCAAATCATTCAAGACCCTAATGATGCTTCCTATGTCTATCAAATTGCCACAACCCTTCCTTATAATAGTCAACAAATCCAGGAGACGGTAGATATTTTTCGAATCTCTTCTTCGGCTTCCCATAAAGGCTTAACCCTTGCAAAATCCAAAACAAGCTTATGCAATAGCGACCCCTATAACAGTTATCGCTATTACGACGCAGAAGAATTGCAAGAGAATGCCTCTACTTGGCCTTAATCTCTTTTTATAATTAGACTTTTATTCAGGATGTTTTATGCGCTATTTATCTATTGATTTAGAATCGACTGGTTTAGAAGAAAATGCTCATATCATTGAGTTTGCCGCAGTACCCTTTGATACAGAAACAGGAAAAATTGAAGAGGAGCACACTCTCTGGTGTTATGTACAATGCCCAACTTTTGAAGACCTAAAAGATAAGTTGAATCCTTGGGTTATTGAACATAATGAGGGCCTGATTAGAAAAGCTTCTGAAGAAGGAAAAAATCGCATTGAATTTCAACAATACATTGAAGAATATCTAGACTCCTCTTTTGCCAAAAAGTACTTTGGTGATAATCCTATTGTACTCTTTGGAAAAAGCATGAGTGCAATTGATCTTCCATTTCTCAATCGTGATTTGGGTTGGGAATGGATGAATCAAAAATTTTCTCACAGAACACTCGACCTTACCTGCTTAGTCTATGGCATGATTGATTTAGGAATTTTGCCTGACAAATGCGAATCAGGTAGTGAACTGATGAAATATCTTGGAATGGGAGAAGTTGCCCATACGGCCAAAGAAGATGCCATTAACACAGCAAAAATGTACTTGCGCCTCTTGGAAATGTATAAGCATCAAGCTTAGCGTTGAGCATAACGAATAGTGCGATCTTTAGGAGGCGGAAGATAGGCGACTGGATTAACCGCTTTGTTATTGAGTCGCACTTCAAAATGCAAATGAGGCCCCGAGGAACGCCCTGTATTTCCTAAGGTTGCAATAACCTGTCCGCGATACACCTTTTCACCTTTTTTGGCATATAGACTTTGATTGTGTGCATAGACAGTGTGGATTCCACTGCTATGTTTGATAATAATCAAATTACCATAACCGCTTAAACCATTTCCTGAATATGTAACCGTCCCATCAGCAGCGGCAATAATATGAGTCCCTTTTCTTCCGGGAATATCAATGCCGTCATGGCTTTTTCCCCATCTTCGACCAAAACCAGAACTAATTTTTTTAGTACTAGGCACAGGCCAACTAAACTCTGTTTCCGACAAGATATAAGCTGGATCAAAACCATTGAGAATTCCTGTTGGTAGCGGAACAAATACCCATTCGCCAGCCTGAAATTCAGTATTGGGATTTGCTTCTCGCAATAGATACTCTTGGATACCATATAAGCGTGCAATTTTCTGAGGCGTTTCTCCAGAGCGAAGCATAATATACTGCCCGCTTCTCATCATATGTGAACAAGAAGCAAACACGAAAATGAATAATAGGGGCAATAACTTAAGCACAAAATTCCTTTTCCAAATCACTTATAAAATTATTCAAAGCTTCTTTTTCCTTTTCGGCCGTTTCGTTGAGAGAGATAAGAGAAATGGATATTTTCCGTTCTAAGATGGCCTCAATGTCACTTTTTTCCGAGAAAAACTTATGATGACTAGCCACCTTGCCACCCAGCCAAAAATACTCCCGCCCGCGCAGGTCCTCACGTTTTTCAACACTATCCCGGTAAGTCCGAAGACCTGGTAAGGTTAGCTCTATTCCCTGAATCTCTGCTTGAGAGCAATTAGGAACATTAATATTTAAAAAGGAATGTGCGGGAATATATTTAGCGAATCCTCTTTTAATCAATAACGCGGCAAAATGAGCGGCTACACTAAAATGCCTCATGGACTTCTTTTCATCGTATTCAGTGACAAGACTTAGGCTAATTCCAGGAAGAGACTTAAAGCAAGCTTCTCTCGCTCCTGCAACTGTTCCAGAGTAATAGAGATCCTGCCCTAAATTTCCTCCTGCATTAATGCCTGAAATAACGATATCAGGCGAAAACTCGTGAATACCCAAAATAGCACAATCTGCAGGACTTCCTGAGCAAGCAAAGCGAGCTTGACCTGCAACTTCCTTGAGTCGGACAATGTCGTTTAAAGAAATAGAATGGCCACAAGAAGATCTTTCTTGGTCAGGAGCAACTGTGACAAGCTTTACATCAACCTTGGCAAAACTTAGCTCGAGTGCCAGAAGTCCCTCTGCCGAAATCCCATCATCATTGACTAAAAGTATTTTGCTACTCAAAATATTTCTCCTAACTCTAAACTTTTCCTCTTCCAGTGCTCTATTTCTTTTTTGATCAGTAAGTGATTGGGAACTCGGTAAGCCTCTTCAACTTCATTATTTACTTCTAGAGACAACAAACGAATAGGCAGCATATCAATGGCACTATGAAGTAAAGAACTTCTCCATTCTTGCTTTAAAACGAGTTCTATTTGTGGATTAATTTTTACAATTTCAAAAACTTCTCGCCACAAGTACCCCAATCTATTTTGAGCACTTGCCTCCTCCAGCTCTTTGCCTGTCAATACGAGATAACGAAAATTCTCAGGGGCCCTACTCACTTCCCTTAGAAGGCCTTCACGGAAATAGACTGAAAGTTTTAACGGTAGCTCTTTAAGTAAGTCAAAACGATGCTCAAATTCAAATTCGAAGAAGAACTGCTCGCGAATAATTTCTCCACCCAAAGAAGATGAAAGATCATTGACGATTTTCTCAAGAAAAAGGGGATTTTCATGATCAAACTTTAGAAAATAGGAATGCTTCGTACTAAAACGTGTTTCCATCCATTCCAAAAAACGATACTCTGGCAAAAAATTCATTGAACGAGGTCTAAAATCAAAACCCAAAAAAGTGATTCCGCCTCTTATGACATTGTCCCAAAGGCCATCATCGTAAATTCCATCTATTTTTAAAGAAACTCCACCCATTCTTACATTATAAGCAAAGGCTTCAATTTTTAAGAGTCCGGAAAGAAATGCCAGATAGTAAAATTAGCGACTTACGCCAGTAAAGCGATTGTCAGAGAAATTAACCAGAAACGCAAAAGAAAATTGATTATCCACAAGGTCTTGACGATAGTTGAGTTCTAACTGCCAGCAGTTATTGGCCGGGGAATAAAGAGCAGAGTAGCGAGCCGCAGTTTGGCGTTTTTCCAAAAGATCATAGTCAAGATTGTAACCAAAAAGAATACTAGGAAAAACTCGAGTTTCACTTTTCAAAATTAAGTCTTTTTGGTTCGGTGAAACGGAATCATTCCAGCGGTGGGTTAAAGAAAGGTACCCTAGCTGATGTGTATATCTAAAAACTAAATCCATAATATGGGAGCTTGTTTGATGGAAATAATATTCTCTAAGAAAAATTCCAACGTCCATAATAGAAAAGCCTGTCTCAACTTTTAAGCGAGTCAAACGATCTTGCCAATCTTCCTCTTGAGAGTCAGAAGAGCGAAGCTCAATCCCCTGAGATAAGTCAAAATGGGCAACTTTACTATATATAAAGTTGTCACGCAAAGTGGTATTGTCTGCAAAAGAATTTTGGCCTCTGCTCGTTTTTTTGATAACAGAATTATTCCATTGAAACTCAAGCGTGTTGAGCACTGGAATATTAGTACTTGAGCTCACATCGCCGGCCAAATGCTCCTTGGTCTTAACCGCGTCTTTATAATCAAACCAGCCCTGAGAGCTTTCAATTTGCTCTGCAAATTTCTTATTGCCAAATATTTTCTCCACCGTTGTGTAATGATGCAATAGCTTAAGCTCTTGCGCATGCTTATAGCCAAAGCGCTCCTTAACCACCCCTTCAATCTCTTGGTTTTTTTCAATATCAGCAAGTTTTCCGATAAGATGCTCCTGATATTTCAGCTCTTCCTCACTTTTTAAAGCTGCCTCTTTGATTTTTTTCTTTTCTTCTTCGGGGATTCTCTCAAACTCAATTTTTTCTCGATAAGAAAGTCCAATCACTTTTTCTAACTCGAGCTTGAGTTCAGTCGTCAAAGTCGTTCCGTATTTTTCCATTGAATCTTCTTTAGAATCACGAAACCAGTACTTTTGATGCGCAAACTCAGCTTGTGACTGAATATGAATGGGTCCCAAATATCCAATATCCCAGTTTAAATACGGAGCAATATGAGTCCGGTGGGCATTGCGCAAATACAGATCCTCTTCCTGATGATTCTGCCTAAAGGAGCTTCCCTCTAGCTCCATACCAAAACTTAAGCGCTTCATACCAAAACTTTTTGATCGCAGTAGGCTTGTAGGCATTACCGAAAAACTAAATTGAGGAACAGTTTGTACGTATTTATCGTCAAACGAAAGAGTTTCCTCTTGAAGTGTATTTTTTTGATATGAGGTCCTAAAAGAAAAATCAAAGTTTTCAAATCGTCGATCCCAAAAAGCAGAGAGCCCAACACTGGCGTTGCGTTGATACTCATCCGTGAAATCAGAAAAATCATTGAGAATATCATTATCTCTCAAATAGCTCATCTTCAAATGGTGCTGATTGTTATTGTCTGCTTGCCAATTGTGTTCATAATTAAGATAAGCGCGATAAAAACTATGATCATTAAAGTCGGAATAAGGTGAATACTCTTTATCCATTAAAGAAAGAGAATTAAATTCAAACCAAGAGTCGGGAGTAAAAATCTGACGATACTGCAGCTCACTTCCCATCCCTCTCTTGCCAAAAAATGCAGGTGTCACTGTTGCATCTTTATCATCGGCAATGGCCCAAAACCAAGGCTGTTGATAGCTAACCCCTTCACTAAAAGAAGTTGAAAACTTGGGAAAAAGCAAGCCGCTCTCTCTTTCTTTTTTAATGGGGAAAATAACGTAAGGTAGATACAATACAACAACGCCGTTAATTTTAACGAGTGCATGTTTTATCCGAATGTACTGTTTTGGAGTTAGCTCGACATCTTGCCCAAAAACACTCCATGATTCAGGACAATCCCGGCAAGTAGTATATTCTGCCTCTGTCGCATTATAGAGATCTTTTTTTTCTCGTGAAATCAACTTACTCACAACATAATAGCCTGAAGAAATAACGCGAGCATTGTGCACTTTAAGTTTTTTATCTTTGATATTATAGAAAATTTTGGAACCATACAGGGTCATATTTTCCGTAATATAACGAACATTCCCCTCAACGAGTAACTCCCCTGTCTCAATATTGAGTGATGCAGATTCACCATAAAGAGTATCATTATGATGAGAGATGACCACGTTGCCCACAGCTTCAAAAAGACGACCGGCATCTCGCCGATAGGCTTTGTCAGAGAAGACACTAATTTCATCCCCTGCACGAAATTGCAGAGTATTCCCCCAAACACTTTCGCTTAGCAGAATCCCTAAAAAAATAAAAAGAGCTAGAGGAGAACCTCTATATTTTTTCAAAACCTTGTTCCTTTAAATAAAGTCGGCAAATCGCAATAAAGTAGTAAGACCCACTAATTAAAAAAAGTCTTTCCTGCTTGCCCACTCTGTCACTTATCCACTTTTTATGATCTGAAACCCAAGGCCTTGTGTCAATTAAAGAGCGCAATTTATTTGAGTCAAAAGCTTTAGGATGCTCAAATGCGGCAAAAGAACTCTTGGTATCCAAATATTCATCAATTATTTTTAAAATACAAGTTAGATCCTTCTCATCTCTTTTTGAAAATGACCAAAGAGCCTCCGACACTTGTTTACAAGGAAAGACTTTGAGCAAAGAACGAACGCCATCGCTATTGTGCGATCCTGACAAAACAATTCGTGTACCATTTTTCTGGAAAAACTCCCTTCGCCCACGTCCTGTTTTAAAATGGTAATACAAGTCCCAAAACTCTTCTTCAGGTAGCGCCTCACCCGACAAGCAAAAATCATGATAGGCCGCTCTGGCAAGGCACAAATTATTAAAACGGTAATCAGCTTGTCGCTCAATCTGTGCTTTATTTTGAGTAAAAACATCCCAATGAGAAGCTCTTTGGGACACGCAAGCTTTTTGGACGATTTGGCGGCAAAATCGCAAAGGCAGACAACTAAAAATTTTCTTTTCAAAGTGCAAAACGCCTAATTTGTCCTGCAAAATACTCCGGTAACTGTTTCCCAAAAACTCTTGGTGATCTCGTGAAATTGAACTCATTAAAATACGTGGAGCCTTGAGGACATTGACGGCATCAAAGCGGCCACCTAAACCCACTTCTAGCACCATTTGTTTCACCCCTTTTTCAAGAGACCAAATAAGAAAGGCTGCAAACATAAATTCAAAGTAGGTCAAAGGAATTTGACTTTCTTGCATACGTGCATAAACTCTTTCAAACAAAGAGAAACACTCCTCTTCTGAAATTTCCTTTCCATTGAGGTTGAAACGCTCTTTCAAACTGTGCACATGAGGCGAGGTAAAAAGAGAAAAATTCCCCCTTGGATTTCTCCTCAATAGTTCTGCTAAAAAAAAGGCAGTCTCCCCTTTCCCATTTGTGCCGGCAATAGTGAAGACTTCACAACTTTCTGAAAGTACGATCTCTTTTGCCAAAAATTGCGACAAACGAGTGAGTCCCGGAGAAAAGTGTTCTTTAGGCAAATGAGCAGATGCCCAACAATCAATATTTAGTATATTTCCCATAAAATTATTTTACTCGCAAAATGCCAAAAAAAACAGGCTCTACTTTGTGGAAAAACCATGGAAAACCAATGTAATTACAACGCCTTGAGCCATTTGATCACTTCAATAGTTGCCATTCTCTTATAATGTAAAAAATTACTTAATTTTCTGCTTTCGATTTCCGAAAAGAAACTCAGAGAGCAAAGGATTGCATCTAGATGAACAAAATGAACTGGACCAGAATATTAACTCTTTTCATGCTATGGGGATTTATCTCCCTCATGCTTGTTGCCTGTGTTCCACAGCAAGGAACCTCCGGTGGAACTCGCACTACTGCCTCCTCTGATTCTAGTGAAGAAGACGAAGATACAGATACAACGATTGTTAATACACAGAGCTTATTTTTCTACACTCAGGGTACTTCCGCTCTTGATGTTACTGTCGATGCGGCGGAGACTGATAATATTTACCTTCGTGGAAGTTCCATTGAAAAACTTTTTAAAATGGAACTCAAATCTGGATCGACTTACACCCTTCCCGATTTTACCAATGAAGAATTCTGCTTTCGTATGGCCTTCAAAATTTCTTCTAGTCTCACAAGAGAATTACGAGTACGTGCCGTTCCCGTTTCTCTTTATGTAGATGGTGTCCGCGAAAACTTTTTTCGAATTGAACTCTCCAACAAAGAAGCAAATGAAAGCCTTTGCTCCTCTGTCCCAAGTTCTGGAATTACCAGTGCTAATATCAAGTACACAACAGAAGAGCTCTGCGCAAGTGGAGAATGTAGTGGGACTTTTGCAACTTTAAACGATGATCAAGAAACTCCTGTAAAAGCAATTTATATGATGAGTTCGCTTGCCACCCTCATTGAAACAGCTGAGACATTAAATGACGCCGAAGTTTTAGCTAGCGAATTAACGGCACCTGACCTAACAACATTGACCTTAAGAGTGAATCCAGAAAACGACACTGTTATTTCCTCTTGTTCTGACTCAGCCTGCCAAGCTGCAGGTTATAGCTGCTGCCTCAGTGGTCAATGCGTACAAGCAGGGGCAGAAAGGCCTTCTGCCAGCAACGATGAGCTTTTCACAAGTATCATCAGGGGAATAGTATCAGCTCAACCTTCACTCTATCGCGATTATCCACAATATTACTATGTCTGCGAAAACTACGTTGACCCAACTCCCACCGCCACAGCAACGACAGATCCCGTAGCTGAAGCTGATCAGCTTCTTTGGGATTCTGCCGTTTATTATCTCTATTCCACTTGTAATGGTGATGATGCTTTTAATGCTGATCTTGTAGCTTGTAGCTCTGGGGAATCCCTGCCTCTCGTTTCGGGAGTTAGCATCAGCTACTCCAATGCACCGGCCTTAACAGATGGCACAGTCCTTACGGGAGATAAGGCCAGAGAAGACCTACTGACACGCTGTAATTGTACAACAGGTGCCGATAATTGTCCGACCTACACCTATGTTCCGGTCTATAATCAGTACAATAAAATTGCTTCTTTTGAATGTGTTGCCCAAGTTGTTGAAGCAGACCCTACTCCTTTTCAGTCGCTCAATGTTGAAGTCTCTGCTCGAGCAGCGCCACATCGCTTTTATCGCGCAGACACAGGGAAAGCAGTTGATGACATTGAAGATCTAAAGGGAACCAGTGTTCAACCAGAAGGAGACGCCTTCTCTTATAATGGCGGTTATCTACTTTCCCCCAATCAAGAAAAACTCAGCATGAATGCCATTTTGGGGCAGTTCTCTGTCGAACTCGACAAAGCACTCCCCGCCAAAGAAATCGGTGTTCAGCACGATACAACTTATGTCATCCGCGTAAATTCTGCTTACTACACTCCTTGTACTTCATGTGCCAAGGATTCTTGGTTCCAGATGTTCTCGGCCCATCCGCCTTCGACAATGGGAAAAGGCTTACAAGCAATTGGTCACACCGTAAGTCGTGATGCCATTTCAACAAATACAACAAATGGAAACTATGAAGATACTATTTTTGGAAGGGCCTGCTGGCTACCTCCAACCATGGTGCCCTTCACTCATTCAGATCAAGACCAGAATGATGCTGTTTTCAGCAATCTTGCAGAGCAAAGACAACAACGCCTAAAAGCGCAGGCTGCTCTTTACGACAACGGATACCAACGCGACTGGTTTGGCTTTAATAAAGGTTCCTTGATTGGATCATTCGACGGCGTGACTTGGTTCTCCATCGGGAAAGCTCGCCGTGTAAAATCCACATCTACCAAACTTTTCTTGGCAATTAATGCTCCTTTTGCAGACCTTGCCACCAACACTAGTTTTGCCATTGAGGTGATTGAAGAAGGCGATACAGAGGATGAAGTTGCTGCGAACTATGATTATGACCCTTCGCTCAACTACAATGCCCCAGAGCAAACCGAAGGTGCTTCTTGCCAAAAATATCATCAGTGTTCTAATGACATTGATTGTGTAACCCGATTGGGCTGGGAATACTCTTGTATTGATGTCTACAAATACAAAACCCTATGGCCGAAATTTGACTCTAATGCCAATGAGCTTGTAGGAAGCTACAATAATTATAAATTCCCTCAAATCCTTCAAGTCAAAGACTATCTTCCTGGAGATAGCTCAAAACGCTGCGTTTATAGAGGAGCTGGTGCCCCTTGCGTTCGCAATGTGAATGCTTTTTCCGACGATACGCGGGAGAAGTTTTTCACTTGTGCCCCTAACTTTTACTGCGAGCTCCCTAGTCAAAAGGCTTTTAATGGAAGGATCATGCGTCATGTGGGAAGCCTTGATGGCATTCTATTAGAAGAGTCTCAGCCACATCTTTATGGCCAAGATGCCAATGTTTTAGGTCGCCCCGAATACTACATTATGCCTTCATGGCATGTTAATGCTGTTGCTCTAGATAGTCTCTTTGGAATGACAAAAGTGTTGGAAGACAATGCTGCTTGGCTAAAGGAAGGTGGCTATATTAGCGAAGACCCAGTGATGGGAATATGCCGCCCAGGTAAGGCCATTACAACAACGGCAACGACAACAGGGGCTCAAGACCGACATAAAACGAAAGATTCTAACTACAGGACAGATTATATTTCACAAATTGGATCTTGTGACGTGAACTCAAGTTCTCGCACACTGATGATCAATAACTGCCCTGCTTTCGATATGGACACCGACAGTGAAAACTATGGCAATTTACTCAATTTTGATAATTTTAACACAACAAGTATAGGGATGCAGAATACCTGTGGTGGCTCGTCATATATGGAAGATAAAACCAACACGACTTTCTCTAACTTAGAGAAGAAATCGCTCTATTTGGCAGCAGATACCACCAATGAAGGCCCCATTTTTAGCCCAGCACTTGCCCTTAATGCCTGCTTTAGAAAAGCAGGAGCAGTTTGCCATACCAACCTTGACTGCTCTCCTAATGTTATGCATTCAGAGCAGGCATTGTATTTTACCAAAGAGGATTTTGGCGGAAGAGAAGAAGAGAAAAAATATTGGGAAGAAAATTTGATTTGTGGCCAGACAGAACCTGTTCCTTATTCAAGTCTCAGTATCTTCACCACTTACAATATGAGTAATAATCGCTGCTGCCGCGAGACAGGAAAAGATCTCACTCTTTATACTAGAACTCCTGAGCGTAGCGCTCTAAGTTTCTTAACTAGTACAAGCTACGATGCAGATCTAGACAATCGCTATAGCCGTTATTCTGTTTTGAGTTCTCTAGGAAGTGGTCTTTATCCTTATCCAACCACAAATACCTCAACCCAAAGCCTCCTAAAATACCAGTGGAATACATTGGGGAGAACTGCTCAAAAATCCTGTTGTGGCGGTGGCTATATTAGAAAATTTGCCGATGACTCTCATGACTGGACTGTGCGCGACCGCTTCAAATTTGATATCACCAACTTCAGATGTTTGAATTACCCTGATGGATTAGCATTGCAAGAATCAGGTAGTGTTTACGTCGATCGCGATAGCAGTGATGGTTATCACTTCCCTAGCTTTACGCGTGATTCTTCCAACTATTGTAAACAGCTCTGGCCAACAACTGATGGCCAAAATGCCTGTGTCCAATTGATGTATCAAGATATTGAAGATGCTTCTAATCCTGCGGAACCGATTAATAACTGGACCTATAGCGGATCTACGCCCCTCAAGTCTTTTGATATCTATACAAGTAGTTTTTTTACCACTTATAATTTTGGCTATTACGCGACTCAAAGTCCCTACAATATGATTACGGCGCAAAATATCAATGATATCTATGATATGAGATTTTTATCATTTGTTCCTTTCCCTCCAGTTCCCGTTCCTGGCTATCCTTCCGACTTTACCCAAGCGACCTTGACCGCCGACGAATCCGCTGTTTCAGTAGCTGGTACAGGTGGAGACAGTATCGAAACATTCAAATACTATATCCCTTCTTATGTTCGCATTAAGAGTTCAGCTTGGGGAGCAGATGGTCAGAGGCTTCTTGATCCAACAAGTTTTGCAGTTATGTTTATTTACAGAAAAACACCTGATGACTTTAATGCCAGCAGTGGAGATCGAGTACTTCCAACCCCAAAAGAAACAAGTAGCGTCCGCCTAGTCAACTGTTGGCAAACAAACAAAGCAGGTATGGACCAAGTAAAGCTAAATGACTCTTGCTTTGACTACTCTGCAGTGACGAGTGGAACTTGTAGTGGCATAAGCAGAAACCTAAGCAGTATTGAGCTGATTGGAGATTCTGACTCCAACCATATTTATTGCTGGTATGACTACGATGAAAGCAATGACTCCGTTGAAATCGTTTATCGCCATCACCCCACTGACCCTTTTTCGGGGCTCTCAGACACAGGAGTTCTGGACCTCGCCTCTTTTATTTTCAGAGTTACCCCTTATTCTTTAAATGGAGGAGACAAAGGGTTCTATCCAGGAGATAGCAATTTTTATCTAGAGCGCTTATCTAAACTTGAACTACTGGGCATTCCACAAGTTCCTCAGGCTCCTGTTTATTGTAACTCTAGCCAAAACAAATTGATTCCTAACCTCTATACAATCGACACGCGAACAGAGGCTCAAAACAATGATTGGTTTACCAACTACTTATCGACAACGAACGGCTATGACAATATCGGAAGTGCTCTCAGAGGAGACCTTATTGATTCCTCTGTCGACAAAATCTTTAGCGAAGAGACATATACTTGCTGTGTAGAGCTCGGAGAGAAAGTCTCTGACGGAGATTCCTCTCGCTGCTGTAGTAATTATGCGGTTGATGACAAGTGTATGCTCCCCCCCGGCACAGACCTAAATGTCTATTTTAATCCCTACGTTTCCAGTGAAGCTTTGCGCTCTAGTAACGGCTTTGTATTACCTAAAGTAGTCAGTGGTGTGGTTAGCTACGATGGCAATAAATCTTTTGATGAAGTTACCGGTGAACCAACCTATGATGCTCGTGAAACACTAATGGTCCTTGGCCAAAAGTATTGTGAAAATGGGACGCGCGCTGGTGGAGCTTTTGGCTACTACCCTGGAGAACCTTTGGCCGTGAGCATTTTTGAACCGTCGGTAACACCAGATCCTGATATTAAGGCCCTCGCTCGTTGGAGTATTCTCGACTCCTACACTGATAATGAAGTCGATGAAGACGGCAACCCTATTCGTGGCGTCTGGGCATTTGAAAAAGGTTTTCGCTGGAACAATCACATTTACTGTGATGATCCTGATCCAACTTAAGCACCTGTTGTTATTGAAAACTCATGGGCCAAAGACCTCTTAACGGCACGATAATAATGCCGTGGGGAGTAGTTTAATAGGTCTCCCACACTTCCCATATAAATACAAGCATAGCGTTCTATTTGATCGGCCAATAGGCTTTCTTCCTGACCGGCCCTCATTAATTCACCCCAGTGAGGATTAAAAGCCTTCTGATATTTTTGAATCTCTACTCCAATCTTTTTATCGATATCTTCTATTTTGCGATACAGACTATCGAAACGAGAACGTGCAATCACTTTGCCTTCTTCTAACTTCTGAGCGTGAAGACCATTAAACTTTAATTCCAATTCTGATTTTTGCTCCATCAAAGCGTCAATGCGCTCCTGAACTTTTTTGGTTTTCCGCAAAGAATCCACTTCATTTAAGATCGGCTCAATGATTAAGCCTGTTCGCCAGGCCAATACTTTTTTGAGGCTCACCACATCACCATAAATATGATCTCCGAGATATAAAATCTCTCGCCCGTTGATTTCAAAATCTTGCTCTAATTTCTTAGCGCAACCACCTTGATATACTAAGCCTGGTTGCAGTTTTCCTTCAACATTTTGCAAAGTGCCAGTTGCGAGATCAACTTTCAAAAAACGAAGATTATCAGTAAAAAAGCGAGGCTTGGTTGAAGAAGTCACGACAATTTCAAAAAGTTCGCGCCATGATTTATGTTTTTTCAAAAAGGGAGAAATGGCGTAATCGAGTAATAATTTGGTATACTCAAATTCAGAATTGGTAATAACCCAAATTCTTTTTCCATACTCTTTGAAGCGCTCCAAAGTTTCAACAATAGAGCGATCTTGCATAATATATTTTTTTATATCTTTTGCAACTTCCACCTTAAGGCTTCCATCGCGATGACAAAGATCAATCATATCTCTAATATCTGCAGATAGTTGCTCATAGTTAGGCAGCTTTATGCCTTTTTTCTTCATCTCAACAAGCTGCATAAAAATAATACCGAAAGACGTGGCAAAATAAGTATCTAGACTTTGGTAAATTGAATCCCGCAAATCAATACTCATACTTTCGTAAAGCTCTTGCTGTCTTTTAAAAGGAAGAGGCTCTGTTCCAAAATAGCAAAGCTTTACCTTATTATAACGCGATAATTTGAGAACTGTTCCATGCATCTTATCAATAACGAGGCCCTGAATACATAGATCAAACTCAAACTTATTTTTCATTATTTTTTGAGGGTATTTTTTTATTTTGACTAATTTCTCAAGGGTTTTATAGAAAGCAAGCTCTTCAAAAGCGCGAGTATGATAACGAATAATTGTGTGATCCATATCAAAGCCTAATACTTTGATCTTTTTCATATTTAAAACGCGATTGACAAAAATTCCCATATTTGTCTCTCCTTATTTTTACTTTTAAATCTTCAATCTATTTTAACTGCAATGAAAATTTTGGGAATTACTTTTTTGCTATTTTATTTCTTCACTCAATATGCTCCCTTCGATCCATCTCACCAGCTGAAAAACAGAAAAATCGAGATGTAAGTTGCCGAAAAAAGAAAACCCAGAATAACCAATGCAAACACTCAAGTATTTTCAGATTTCTACCGATAAGACAGGGAGATGAAATATATATTCTTAAAAACATGTCTCCTCATTTCTGTTTCAGCTTGGGCCTTTGCCCAAGAAATGGTTCCTCTTTGTCCTATTATTACAACCGAATTTAGCACAATGCCCCCTGAAATTCTGCAATTACAGGGACTGGAAAGTAAAATTTGTCCGTTCACTCAAGAAGAATTTGCAGAGTTGGTTGAGATTGAAAATGTCAAAGTTAGTAACCTTCAACAATATCAGAAGAAACGCAAAGAAAAATTTCATCTCTTTAAATTAATCTACCCACTTCTACCTAATAAAGCTGGAGGCACTAAAGAGCTCATAAAAAAGTATTATCAATGTGGAGGGAAAAAAGGCTCTGAGGCATTTATTACAAGTATGATCTTAGAGGAACTCGATAAAGCTTGCATCTTAGCAACCTCCGATAATCCCAACAACCCATTGGCCTTCAAAGATGCTCTCGAAATGGCAACCACTATTGCTAGAGGCTATGAAAATCGATCGCTACTCAATCTAAATAAAAATGTAGAGAAAATAGAGCAAGAAGTTCTTCATAAAGCAATTGATAAAGTCCTAGATAGCTATCTTAAACCATATATTGACGATGAAAATAAACGCCAAGAAGTCTTATCTAAAAACCGAGACCTCAAATACATGCATCAAAAAATCGACCTCGCCTTCAGTAAAAAGCATGGAAAAACAGATGTCGACGATATGTATGATTACCTCGACTACGTTTTTTCCAAAGATGCAGCCTACTCCTTGGCCGATGAATTGGTTTGGGCATCTCTAGAAAAAGAGTTAAATCCATACCTACCTGCGGGCACTAATAAAGAGGAATTCAAAAAAGGATATCTCAAAAACTTAAATACGTGCTTGGCCCCTTACCAAGATGCCTCCTTGGCCCTTATGAAGGAACAGGACGCCAGTTCTGAGCATTCTCACAAAAGAGATCACTACAAGATTCAAACACGCAAGAAACTAGAGAAAAAGCTATGTAAAGAAGAAAGTAAAAAAGAAAAGAAAGAAAAAAAGGAAAGTCTTTCTCCAAATTGTTCCGCGCAATCTTGTCGCGATCAAATCAATTTCTCTCTTGCCCAAAAAAGTGATATCTCAGAGCAAGATCTAGTTCAGGGATGTGCCTTTGGAGCCTTACTCCAGTCACTTGAAGGTTTAGTCACCCAAAGCATCGAAAACAACAAAGAATCTCTGGCTAAATATTTAAGTTCCGAACAGATGAATGAGCTAAATGACCAAAGTTGGCGCGAGATGAAAAAATGCATCAATACAGGACATGAGCAGGCCCTCATCGACGATTCAAATAATCTCAACACCCTTGCTTTAGCACATCTTTCCACAGAGGCAGTTTCATCGCAAATCAAGTCCTGCATGGATCCTGTAACTAGTAAAGCGGGAGAATTTGTTATTGATAAATATCTACGCTCAGATCCCAGTATTAAAGCTGCTTTTGAAAGCTCTCATATTTTAGGTGAAAAAGTTGGCCAAGATGAATTTAATCAAGACATTCTCACGAAGGCTTACTGGCCTTGTATAAAAGCACAAGAACAGCTGGTTCAAAAAGGAATCTACTCTTCAGTGGATCCAGCAGGTTGTGAAGCGGCCATTGAGATGGAAGTGGCCAAGAATTTGGTTGATGATCAACTCAGTTCTCTCTTTAAAGAACCGTACCCTCCTCAATTCAAGCAAGCACAAAGACTTCTTTCACAATGCCAAGACCAGGCAAAAAATAATTTTTATCAAAAACTGGATACTCCCGTCGAAAATTATCTTGATCAAAATCCAGAGTTTTATAATTGCGTAAAAAACTCAATTGAATCAGTCGTTCCGAGCTATACCGAAAAAAGTTATTTAGAGACTGTTGAAAAAACGGATGCTCTAACTGATAAAAAATTTGCACGCGCACAAAAAGAAAAGTTCATGAAGATATCTCAGCACTGCTTCAAGACTAAAGTTGGAGCACTGGAATATTGGAGTGATTTTAAAACGAGCTTAAGCGATGGACGCTTTGATAAGATTCAAAAAAACTGCACCGATCTTGTGACAGGTAGTGCGACGGGAAATCTTGTTTTGCATGAAACAGAAATCTCTCTCGATAAGGAATTAGCAAGTCTAGAAGAAACTGGTTTATTGACTGCTGACGAGAGTAAGGAACTAAAAAACATTATTCTTAGCTCAGGAACAAATGTTCTCATGCAATCTTATAATATTCAGGATCAGGACATTCTGGCATCTAATCGCCCCGCCTCGATTGTGGGAAACTCCTACTTGAAGCATCAAGCACAGGGCAAGAAAGATGATGATTTCTTTAATGACTACCAGACAATTATGACGACAACGGCATATGATGAAATTCGAAACTTCTTTTTGCTCAAGCTTGATACATATATTAGAAAGAACTATCCTCAGCTAAAGGCTTATGATATTCCGTTTAAATTGAATATGGTCATTGATGCAGCCTGCATTCAAAACCTACAACACGCTTTTTCCGATGCCGAGAGCACAAACTCAAGTACGACATCCCTAAATATAGACAGTATTTTAGAAATGCTTGCTAGTGGCTTCAACTATCTTCACCAAAAAAGTCCCAATGACATTAATAGTCTAGTCTCCCAAATTGATCAAATTTGCAAAAAACATCCCGTTACTCAACATGACATAATGAATCTCAGCGACTTTATTATTAAGGGGCAAATTCAAAATTCAATAAAAGACTCTCTCAATTCATTTGTGGGCGACCTGAAGAAAAAAACAACAGTCCCCCTCGATGTTGAAAGCCTTATTGAAACGTTAAATGACTTCCCCTCTTTTTACAAAAAAGCTGATAATCAAGAAGCAGCTAAACGCAATTATGCCTCAAACTTTGCAGTTAATCCCACAGTACAACAACAGGTGGAACAAATAAGAAAACAACAAATTTCGGATCTAGAGGCACTGATTCGCAATAAAATTGAAAACTCAAAAGAACTCGATAAACTTATCTTTAGTGATGGAACCATTACCAATTTTGCTAAAGAAAACCTCAGTGAATTGACAAACCCCAAGGGGGCCAAATATCAAGAATTACAGCAAGCGGTTATCACTCGCCTCTTTCAGGAAGACAAAGACTTTGCCTCAAAATTCACTGAAATAAATTTAGCGGCAAGTATCGCTGAAGCCGGCATGTTCAAGGTATATCTATCTGTCACCGAAAAAACCGATACTATTTTTCTCAGTGAAAAGACGGCCAATAGAGCAGTCCGTACGGCCGTGAAGAACTGGGATTACAATCTCATTAAGGAAAAGATGGACTGGCAAAATGTAGATGAAAAGAAACGAAAAGAAATGATTTCGTCCTTGCGCAACAATGTCATTGTTCCTCAGATGAATGGGGAAAAAGGAAATTTAAGTGCTGTTGAAGAGCTCGTAACCAATTTTGCCGATAGCTACCGATACTCCGACAACCAGACTCTCACCGAAAGACTTTCTGAAGCCGTTGAGAAAGAAGTAAAAGAAGTCATCTAATATTTCAGAGCCTCTCTTCTCTATTTTCTAAATTAACAATTTGTAACTTTCGTTTTAGAATGAGAGACCGGTTTAGCAGGATAACGAGAGGAACAAATGAAACAACAAAAATTTTGGACAGCACTAGAGATTCTAACGATTGGCCTCCCTTTTTGTGCCTTCAAAATTATTTTTGGTTTTTTTCTCATGCAATGGCCATCTTTTTACTATCTGGCGCCTCTTTTCATTGTTTGGGGAGTTCTGGACGTCATCCTCAATTTAACCAATTTACTTTCTCTTATTGCAAGACCAGACCCTTGGGCCAGAACTTGCACTCTCAATTATATTGTTAGACCCATTTTACGAAGAACCTCTTATCGCCATCTTGGAAAGAAAGACCTTGGAACGGCACTTGATGTGGCCTTCTCATTTTCGATTGTTGCCTTCATGGTAGGCGGAAGTTTCCTTGGCAAGCTTCCTCACCTACAATCAGTGATCTGGAATTGGAGTGTTGTACTTAACGTCTTAAGTGCTGGACTCAATAGAATTGCAGAATCGCTAAAAAGACTTGAGAAAAAAGTAGACTAGCGCGGCTTTAGCTCAGACTTATAATCCTCATCTGCTTTCAACTGCTGTGGCATTGGCCCTAAAGAAGGATTATCTGAAACCTCTGAATACCAGCGATCAGAAAAGATTTCCTGTCGATCAATTTGATAGAACTCAAGTGAGTTATCTATTTCATCCATTTCTCGCTTAAGTCTTACTTGTAATTGCATATTATCTTTTTTGCGAGTCACTAAATCATCTAAAGCCTTACGCTTTTGCCGCTGTAACTCGACAATTTGTGCATCATACTCTGCTGCAAGCTGCATTTTTTTCTGATCATAGGTCCAAAGATAATGGTTAATTTGGCTCAATTGCTTTAAAAAATCACTGCGCTTTAGAATCAATTCGCGGCGAAATTTAGCAGCAGAAGAAACACGTTCTTCTAGCACTTTTGATTTAAAATATAAGGTTGTGCCTCTTTTGAAATACAAATGAGAATCATAGCAAAGGTCAAGATCCGAAACATGCAAAATGAAATGCTGATCTTCTACGTCTTTAACTGTTCCATAACAAAAACGCTTGCCCTTATCTCCAATTGTAAAAGCTAAGCGATCACCACTTCTCAAAAATTTTGAATTTTTATTTTCCGATTTAAGCTTAAATGTATGGCCAGATTTGTCCCTGTCTGTAACACGGGCCACCAACTTTTGATAATCAACACCAGGATCTAAAAAACCTTTCTGATCCTCACGCAAAAGTCCCTCTTCGGGATAATTCGGCGCATTGACCTGAGCACCAAGAGACAAGGCCAACGAGAGAAGAGACCAAAACAAAATATGTTTTAACAAATACGATATTTGCATTACTAATAGTATCACCAAGTTATCAGGTCTCTGCAAGAAAAACTTAAGAAAATTGTTAAATATCCGATAACTTAACATGGTGCGTCAATTGATTTTAATATTATCTTTTTCATTACTGCAAGCTTGCGGCAACCCCCTTAAGGGAACAAGTGCCAGTAGCTCAGGTATTCAGGCTTTTGGTGTTTCTGATTCCGAACTAACTACTTATTGGGATAGTTCTCAGTTTCCCTTAACGATACAGATTGATCCCTATTTTGAAGAAGATGAATACAATGGAATTACTGAAATCGGAGATGTCTGGAATCAGGCGGCAGGAAAAAGTCTGCTAAAATTTCAACGAGCATCGGACTCTCTGCAATATGTTGACCTTAATAGCTATCGCGATAGTTCTCTGGGAATTCATTTTATGGAGCAATGGTTTGACGATCTGTCGCCTCATGCTCTGGCCGTCACTCAATTCTATGGTCAGAAAATAGTCAAAGACGGAACGGAAATGATCAAAATTATCCATGCAGATATTCTCATTAATGGTGAATACTATGACTTTTCCATAACCTCTGCATCAGGAAGATATGATCTCTTGTCAGTGGTTTTACATGAACTAGGTCACTTTTTGGGATTAAAGCACGACTACAGCGAAAGTTCTGTCATGTTGCCCGTACTCTCAATCGAACAGCAAAAAAGAGTTTTGGCCACTAACGACAAGGCTGATCTTCTAAAACTCTACCCACAAGCAACTACACAAAGCCTTGCAATCAAATCAGTGTCAGCCTCTCAAATATCCGACTCAAAGAGTCCAGAACTAGTCGTCGGAGTTTATGAAATCTCTCCCACTGGCGAAAGTTATAAACAAAGAAAAATTATCCCCTCTCCCTAATTGTCAAAAAAAGCCATTATGTGGTTAAATTTCCTTGATTTTCAATTTTCCATTTTTACACAGGGAGATTTTCCATGGCCGGCCAAAAATTATCCTTTTTGATACTTGCCCTTTTATTTGCAAGTCCTTCACTGCAAGCAAAAATTGCAAAAGTCATAATGGTTAGAGGAGAGGTCTACGTCAGTGAAAATGGAAATCAAGTTCCTCTGAAAAATGGGATATGGCTAGAAGAAGGAGATAGGATAACAACTCTTGATAAAAGTTTTGTCCGCCTCCAATTTATAGATAAGTCAACGATGAATGTGGGCAGCCAGTCTCAAATTGAAGTTAAAACATTTAACGATAACTCAAAAAGTCTCATCAATATTATCAAAGGAAAAATTCGAGCAACCGTCACCAAAGATGCACTAGCTCGTCAAGAAAACAAGATGATAATAGCCACTAAAACGGCAGCCATGGGAATTCGTGGAACAGAATTTATCGTCAGCTACAATGAGAAAGAAAATGAAACAGCTCTACTCACCCTGAAGGGCCTAGTTGCCATGGCCCCGATTGAAGCAAATGACAATATCCGCAGTGCTACAAACCTTATTAATCATTTAAACACAAAAGCGCTGGAGATTCCCGCGGGACTGGCATCTCGTTTTAATCCAAACGAAAAAAATATGGACGTCAAAAAAATTGATCCTATTCAGCGCTACCAACTTGGAAAAGCAGAAAACAAAAATGCCATTGATAAACTAGCAGACTCAAAGGGGAAAGTGAGGGAGGTTCTACTTCCAGGTACTTCTAAACAAGGAATGGTAAAAGATGCTCCAACGGTCTCGAAAATTGAACAAGAAATAGAGAAAAAAGATAGTAAAAAAATTAAAGAGCTAGAACAACAAATTCCTCAACCCAAATACAAACTCGATGAAAATACTTTTCACCTTGATCTCGAAAAAAACAAAATTGAAAAAACAGAAGACCAAAGAGAGAGAATCCGCAAACCATTTTCAGATCGCCGTTCCAAGTTACCTGGGCTCCCTCCCTCTGAAGACAGGCAAGGGTTGCTCTGCAGTGGCAACCTCTGCAACGTTCCAGATTCTCTGACGGACTATGCTGAATATCGAGAAGAAATAGAGGATGCTGCTCTTGTGAAAATCCTTCCAAATTCTAAAGTGAAATTTAATATTCAACCTCGTCAATAAAGTAGGCTAAAGCATGAAATCAATTGTTAAAATAGTATCGCTCATTGCTTTATATTTGGTTCTCGTAAGCCAGACACATGCAACTCTTCCAGAAGCTCTTGTCGCCTATCGCAGCGGGGATTACGCCACAGCAATTAAAAAGATCAAAGAGGTTCAAAAAGAGAATGCGACAAATGCAACTTTGCACTACTGGCTAGGGGTTATTTATAATCGAGTTCAAGAGTTCGAATTGGCTAAAGATGAATTGACCAAGGCTCTTGAACTAAAATTTGATGCTCGCGACCTTTATTACGAATTAGCTCAAGCGTTATATGCTCTCGACAAAATAGACTTGGCCCGCAAGTCTTTTCTCATATCAACGAAAAAAGGATACATGAGAGGACAATCGCTTTATTATGCCGCTTACATATCACAACTAAAAAATGAAATCCCCCCTGCGATCTCTTATTATCAACAACTCTACAATTTGCCTTTTGAAGAAAGAAAAGATGTTTTTCAAGCAGCTATGCTTCAATTGGGTGAACTGTATTATACCCAAGCCCTTAAGCATCCCAGCACTCAAAAAATGGTTGAGCGCTACGTCCTACCGCAACTAGAGCTTGCCTACCGTCTTGATTCCAAGTCTCAATTGGCTGCAGAGATTGAAGATCGTATTTATCAAATCAAGATTGACCACGGAATTTCGAGCACGAAAATGCGCAATGGCCGCCCTATTCCTCGCCAAAAATGGGAAAATAAGGTCTATGCAGAAATCACCTACGATAGCAATGTCGTCTATGAAGCAGATGACGCCATTGAAAAAGCCCAAAATAAAAGTTCTATGATTTCCAAATTTGATCTTCTCAGCACTTATCGAGAAACTCTTGGCAACTCCGTATGGGTTATTCCCGGAATCAATCTCAATGGGAGCTACTATTCCAATCGAGATGAATCAGGTGTCTACCAAAATGATGGGTTTGAAATTCAGCCTTCACTGCGAACGTCCTTTGAGCACACGGTAGGAGCAGAGATGGCGGCCCTGTCCTTGGACCTTGACTATGTACATGCACAAAAAGATGTCTATGCTGATGGTACAGTAAGAACGGATTCAAATGACTACTCCATCTCACTAGGAGAGCAACTTAAATTTTTACCTCAAGGACCCACAACATTTAAGCTAAGGTACAAGTCAAGCAACTCCTATGATCCAACACTTGACTCCCAGACAACAGGATTCTCTTTTGATCAGAATTTTTCTTTTAGCAGTGGAAATATGTTCATTTTTATTGCTGCTCTCGATATGACAAAATACAGCCAGTCGCCAGAGCAGGATTCTCGCTCTCTTAGCATGGTAGGAAGCTACATCATGCCTCGCTGGGGGACTCGTTTTGTTCTTCCAACATTTTCTCTGGCATATACAATGACAGATCCACAAGAACAAAAAGAAGAAAGAGGATATGAGCACTCTTTTACACCTGAATTTCATCTTTCCTATATGTTCACTCCATCCCTCAAGCTGCGTTGGGCGGTGAACTACACTAAAAAAATATCAAAAGATGAAGAAAGTTATGCCTATCAAAAATGGACGACAGGTTTTCGTCTCATTCACGCATTTTAAAAAGGAAAAAAGACATGAAATTATCTGAAAAAATAATAAAGTATTCTGTTGTCGTTTTTCTCTTCTTGTTTTGTGTCCTATCAATCTATCTCACCTCTCTTGCTCGTGGAGCAAGTCTTGTTGGTTTTACTGAGACAATTTCAAAATACGCCTCAATGCTAGAAGACCAATTTTATGACTTCCGCATGAAAAACAATAGAGCAACAGATCAGATGGCCAAGCAAATTGCCCTGGCCCATATTGATGACAATTCTCTTGCGAAAATTGGACGTTGGCCTTGGAGTCGAACTGTTTGGGTCAAGGTGTTGCACAAATTGGACAAATTTGGGGCTAAAGTTATTACAAGTGATATTTTCTTTTCTGAACCAGAAGAAGTTTGTAATGCAAGCTCTCCAGATCTTGACCTTGCTGCGGCCATTAATAAATTCAAACAAAATGGAGAAGGGCGAGAGGTAATTCTACCCTATTCCCTCGCCGCCATGAATGATCCCATGATGGAAGAAGTTCCAGGGGACCTTTTCAATTGGGTATTAGATAGTGAAGTCCAAGGTAGCGTCACAGGCTATGACAATAATATTTACCAATCAAAGATTAATAGCACAACATTCCCAGTACCCACTCTTTTGGAGACAACGCCAGGCTTGGGGTTTCTCAATACCTACGCTAACCTCGATGGGGTGTTTCGCCACTTCCCTGTTCTCGCAAACGTGGACACTCTCTATTTCCCCTCCCTTGCTCTTATGAGCTATGAGGCTTTTTCTAAAGATAAATCAAAGCTTAGTATTGATGCTTACGGCAATGTCACTTTTAATGTTAAATCTGGCTCTTTCCAACTCAACAAAGCAGGTGAAACAAAAATTCGCTATTTTGGTGATGCAAGTCAATTTCCTGAAATGAGTATCTGGAATATTCTCAATGCATCAGATGATGACCCTAAAGCAAAAGCTCTTTTTGAGAACAAAGTTGTTTTTCTTGCTACAACAGCGATGGGCGCACACGACTTAAGGCATACCCCCCTTGATGCACAAATGCCTGGAGTGTTCATTCACATGAATCTACTTCACATGTTACTTGAAGGATATTTCTTCAAAAATTTTGATGACTCTATTCTCTTTTCTTTGGCCCTCCTTGTGCTGGGGCTAACTATCTTGCTTTTGGTACAGGCGCGGGCCAATGCCATTTTAGATCTTGTGACATTATTGGCCCTATTTGTTGCCAGCTACTATATTGATGTAAAATTGTTTCTCCCCGATGGTTATGAAATTCGTCTGCTATTTTGCTATATCTGTTTTTTGGGAACCTATTCTTGGATTACTTTTTATCAATTCTACAAAACCAGTAAAGAGAAAGCACATATTCGCGGAGCCTTTGCCCGCTATGTTGCTCCTGCCATTGTGAATCAAATGCTAGAAAATCCAGACAGACTAACTTTAGGTGGTGAGAAAAAAGATATCACCTGCATTTTTTCCGATGTCCGTGATTTTACGTCCATCAGCGAAAAGCTAACTCCAACTCAGCTTTCGACGGCCCTTAATATTTACATGACCAAAATGACTAACATCTTATTCGATAATCTGGGAACTCTCGACAAATACATTGGTGATGCGATTGTCGGCTACTGGGGAGCCCCTGTTGATGATCCAAATCACGCTTACTACGCAATCAAGGGAGCGGTTGCCATGGTTGAGGCCCTACCAGAGGTTAATGCCGAGCTCATTCCGATGGGGATTCCTGAATTTAAGTTTGGAATTGGTTTAAATTCCGGAGAATGTTCTCTGGGAAATATGGGGTCCGATCGCATTTTTTCTTATACTGCCCTTGGCGATAATATGAACTTAGGGGCCCGTTTGGAGGGGCTGACTAAGTTTTATGGAGTACAACTGATGATCTCTGAGTTTACTCATGCGAAATTAAGTGATGAACAACAAGCTGAATTCACCTTTCGAAAACTAGACTGTGTACGGGTAAAGGGCAAAGAAAAGCCTGTGGTTATTTATGAAGTTTTGCATCCTAAGCATCATTTAATCAATGATCCAGAAGCCTTAGACGTATTTCATAATGCTTTTGACCTTTATACTCAACAAGAATTCAATAAGGCCATTGAGCTTCTTAATCCATATAAAGAAAAATATCCTGAAGATAAAAGCTTTAAACGCTTAATTGAAAATTGCCAAGAATACTTAGAGGTTCCACCTCCGCCGGGCTGGGATGGAGTAACAGTTTATAAAACGAAATAGAAAATGATGTGTTTAAGATTTCCATACTGTATTAACATTTCTAAACTATAATTAGGGTAGTTTTGTAACAAAGGGTGACAAATTGTTTGCAATTGAAGAAAGATGGGTACAGGGCCTACCACCTGAGCTTATCAAAAAAATTCTCGAAAAAACAAAAGAGTTATTGGAGCATTATCTCAATCGCAAAGAGATTCAAGGATACACAAAGCTCCTTCACGACAAAGGCGCTCAATATTTGGAATGCACTGTTTTGTCTGTATTCTACTCTCTTTTAATATGTGAAAAATTAGATTGGTGGACAAGACCAACTCTGGAAAAAGTCTGTCTAGGCTGTATTTTGCAGGATATTGACGCACTTAATTTGCAAAATCTTCCCCCGCTGGCAGAGGAAGATGAGGTCGATCCAAGCTCTCCAGAACTAAGTGCATGGCAAAAGCACCCTCTTGCAGCAGCAGATAAGGCCTCTTCCTTTAATTTTTGCAATGAATCGGTTCGCCAAATAATTATTCAACATCACGAAAATTTTGATGGCTCAGGTTTCCCTCGTCATATTGCAGGCCTAAAGATCTACCCCCTGGCCCGTATCGTTCGCTTGGCGACATATTTATCCAAAGCAATCATTTTTGAAAACTATAGTCTCAAAACATCAGTACAGCAGTTACTCAAAAATACTCAAAAAATCAATTCATTTGATCCACAGCTTATCAAGCAGATCATATCTGCCTTGACGGGGAAAAGCGTGGAAGAAAAAGAAGGGGCATAACATGAACGAGCAATCAACATCTAGGGGGCAATTACTTATCGTCGACGACGAAGAAGAACTGCTCTCATTACTAGAAGAAACTTTAGCTAACCCAAACATTGAAATTCACACAGCACTCAATGGCAAAGAGGGATTGGAAGTTTTATCCACCCAAAACATTGACTGCGTGATCTCAGATATTAGCATGCCAATTATGGATGGTGTTGAATTCATAAAAAAAGCAAGGGCCGAAAATCACGAAATGCCTTTTATCTTTTTTACGGGACATGGCAATGAATCAATTCTCGACGAAGTCTCGCGCTATGGTGCTTTTGATTTCCTCAACAAACCAGGCTTGGAAGATTTAGAAGCCTCTGTGGAGAGAGCAATTAAAGCTGTTAAACAGGATGGCTTTCAAGTGTCTAAACACGAGGGGCTCAACGAAGAGGAACGCCGCGAATACATCAACATATTAGAAAAAAACAAGAAAGATTAATTTACAATTTCCATATTGCCCAAAAAGAAAAGAGGCTCGATTCTCGAGCCTCTTTTTTATCATCACATCTCTTCGTCTAATAATTAAGAGCAGCCAGTTGTTGCTCCACATGTATCACACTTCAAACAAGTTCCGTTGCGAACCAAAGTATAAGCCCCACAATCATTACAAGGCTCACTGGCGTAGCCTTTTAATTGAGCTTCTTGACGACTGCGCTGCTCTTTGAGCATATCGGAATTAGCCTCTCGTGTATAAACTTTTTGGGTTTCAACACTTACTTGCCCATCGGGATGATGAACTTCTTTTCCTTCAAAGATGGCCAATAAAGGTTCTTGCTCTTCTTCTTCATTTTGAATGGCATCATTTTTCAAATCAGTTGGTTTCACATGTACGAGATCATAACGAGAAAGATATCTCATTGCTAAATCTCTAAAGACATAATCGATAACCGATGTAGACATTTTAATATTGTCATGTCCTACAACCATTCCATTTGGCTCAAAACGAGTGAAAGTGAAGGCATCAACATATTCTTCGAGTGGCACTCCATATTGAAGCCCAAGAGAAATAGCGATTGAAAAACAGTTCATCAAAGAACGATAAGCAGCTCCTTCTTTATGCATATCGATAAAGATTTCACCAAGAGATCCATCTTTATACTCACCAGTTCTAAGATACACTTTGTGTCCGGCCAATTTCGCCTTCTGAGTATATCCCTGACGACAGTTAGGTAGAGAGCGACGCCCTGAAACATGTTTATAAACAATCTTTTCAACAAATTTCTCTGCAACTTTCTCAATCTTTTCAGTTTGGCTCATTTCATCCCAATCCATAAGGCCAAGATCATTGAAAGCTTGAGCATTAAGAGGTTGAGAAAGTTTGGATCCATCGCGATAGATGGCATTGGCCTTTGTCCCCAATTCCCATGACAGTAAATATGCTTCTGAGATTTCCGCAATAGTCGCAGAGTTATCCATATTAATTGTCTTAGAGATCGCACCAGAAAGGAAAGGCTGACAGGCGGCCATCATACGAATATGACCTTCCCAGGAAATATAGCGCTGACCAGTTCTGCCACACTTACTAGCACAATCAAATACGGCCAAATGCTTGTCCTTTAGATGTGGCGCACCTTCGATTGTCATTGTTCCACAAACATAATTATTCGCATTAGAAATCACATCATCGCTAATTCCAATGACTTTTAAAACATTGAGCTCAGGATCAGAGATTTGAACATCAGTAAGCTTTAAGACATCTCTTAAGAAATCGTCACCTAAAGCATAACGATTAAAGGCAAAGCTAATATCAAATGCCGTCATAAGGCCAGCTTCAATGGCTTCGATCTTACCATCGGTGAATCCCTTTGCCTTCAAGACCTTATGGTCAAGACCAGGACAACCAACCAAAGTTCCATGCCCAACAAGGTATTTCTCAATATCGTCAATTTGCTTTTTAGTATAACCCAAAGCCGAAAGAGCATAAGGAACTGATTGGTTAACAATTTTAAAATACCCGCCGCCAGAAAGTTTTTTAAACTTCACAAGAGCAAAGTCAGGTTCAACACCAGTTGTATCACAATCCATCACAAGACCAATTGTCCCTGTTGGTGCAAGTACTGTCACTTGAGCATTGCGATAACCATGCTGCTCGCCAAGGGTCAAAGCTTCATCCCAAGATTCTTTTGCAGCCTCTGCCAAGTAAGCATCAACGAACTTCTGATTCAATCCTTGAGGTAAGACCTCGAGTTTTTCATACTCTTTGGCGGCAGCATTATGGGCCGCGCGACGATGATTGCGAATAACGCGCAACATATCTTCTTTATTGTTTTCATAGCGAACAAATGTTCCAAGTTCTTTGGCCATTAAAGCAGATGTTTTGTAGCAAACCCCTCCCATAATCGCAGAAATTGCAGCAGCTAAATTGCGTCCGCGATCAGAATCATAAGGAATTCCAAGACGCATTAAAAGTGCACCAATATTGGCAAAACCAAGACCAAGAGTTCTATAGTCAAAACTTCTTTGAGCAATTTCTTGAGAAGGAAATTGCGCCATCAAAACAGAGACTTCAAGAACAATGGTCCATAAATAAACAGAATGTTTAAATCCTTCCACATCAAACATACCTGTTACTGGATCCATAAATTTCACAAGGTTTAAAGATGCGAGATTACAAGCGGTATCATCCAAAAACATGTATTCGGAACAAGGATTGGAAGCATTGATACGACCATCTTTAGGGCATGTGTGCCATTCATTGATGGTATCATCAAATTGCACTCCTGGATCAGCACACTGCCAAGCCGCTTCTGTGATTTTACTCCAAAGATCCTTTGCCTTAACGGTTTTAGCAACTTTGCCATCAACACGGTTAATAAGATCCCAGTCCCCTTCATTTTTAAGAGACTTGAAAAATTTATGAGAAATTCTCACTGAGTTATTAGAGTTTTGTCCACCAACTGTTGCATAAGCCTCAGAGTTGAAGTCTGTATTGAAAACTTCAACAGGCATAAAGTCAAAACCTTGTTTTGCCAATTCAATAGCACGTTGAAGAATATTCATGGGAACTTGGTTCATATTTGCTTCACGCAAAACTTTGCCCAAATCCTTATTTATCTTCCCTGCATAGGCTGCATCGCCCAATTGAGTATTCCCTTGAATTGCTTCAAAAACTTGATCAATATATTTTTTGATCATTTTGGAACCAGTGACTAAAGAAGCAACTTTGCGCTCTTCTTTCACCTTCCACATAATAAATTCTTCAATATCTGGATGGTCGAGATCAAGGCACACCATTTTAGCGGCACGACGAGTTGTCCCACCAGACTTAATCGCTCCTGCGGCACTATCGCCAATTTTAAGAAAGCTCATCAAACCAGAAGATCGCCCTCCACCAGAAAGACCTTCACCAGATCCTCTAATATTTGAAAAGTTTGTCCCTGTGCCTGAGCCATATTTGAAAAGACGAGCTTCACGTGACCATAGGTCCATGATACCGCCTTCACTGACTAAATCATCTTTAATAGATTGAATAAAGCAAGCATGAGGCTGAGGACGCTCATAGGCTGAAGTCGATTTTTTAAGTTCTCCACTTAGTGGATCTACAAAGTAATGCCCTTGAGGAGCACCAGCGAGACCATACGCTGTATAAAGACCGGTATTGAACCATTGAGGAGAGTTTGGCGCACACATTTGATTTGCTAGCATAAAAGAAAGTTCATCTTGAAAAGCTTGAGCATCGTCTTCGGAATCGAAGTATTTATGCTTAGCTCCCCAAGAGGCCCAACAACCGGCCAATCGATCAAAAACCTGACAAGCGCTAGTCTCGCCACCTAAGATCGCCTTACCGGCATCATCTAATAAAATTTCATTTTTTTCATTTTTCTGGGGAACACCAGTTTTGCGAAAATATTTTTGAGCAAGAATATCAGTAGCAACTTGTGACCAAAATTTTGGAACTGTTACTTCCATAGATGAGAAACTAGAGCCATCTGTTTTTTTGATTTCGCTAGTCCTCTTTTCAAACTCCATTCCTGCATAAGGGGATGAACCTTTCTTGGTAAACCTTCTTACAATTTTCACTTGTCTCTCCTTTAAATAGTCTTCACTGGGTCGGTGAAAAAAATCAACTTGTGTGTGTGTTATATAAAATGGTGAAACTTTCAAAAGGTTTCGTCAATACCACATGTAGTAGTATTTCTCTTTTTTTTTGAACTAAACCACAAGATAAGACGATTTGTGAGTACTCATAGTGTCGACTATCTGACAGAGGAAAATGACTAAAAAATGGCAATCTATTGAAAATGCGACTTCAGCAACATTTTAATGCTTTGTTAGTTGACATAACAAAAATATCATCAAGAAAAATTCTAAAGATTCTCGCTCTTTTCAGCTTCTAACTCGAGGCTACGTGCCGCTTCCTGATCTCCTATTTCTCGCAAAGCGGCGATAGTCTTTAAGTAAGTGAGCTTACTTTTACTCTTCAGTTTGGCGATAAGATTGAGTCCCTGCTGTGCCGATTCTTCTCTCGAATATTCCTCTTCTTTTACGAGATAATTGGCAACCCAGTAATCCTCAGAATCGCAATTCTGTGGGGGAAAGAAGTCTAAAATATGACGTGCTTCTTTCACTAATCCCTGCCGCGATAATTCTTCAACACCTGCGCGCAAAAATCGAGTTTGAGACTGACTATTTTGGGCCATCTGCAAATAGAATCGCAAAGCCTCATCAGTATTGTGCTTTTTCAAATAAAATTTCCCGGCAACAAATAAACCAGAACACATGTGGGCCAAAACATCTTCTGTCTCCTGCTCAACAAGAGAGAAATCATTGTAAAGAATTTCCCCAATATCCTTAAAGTGACTTGTTTGTACCGCCAAACGTATTTGTCGGCTCAAGCGCTGAGGGTTTCCTGGGAAAAACTTTATAAGCTCTCTTCCAATGGAATAAGCTTCACTCCACATTTCTGCTTTGATCAATAGGTCAAAAAGCCCCGACAAACACTTAAAATGGAGCTTATTTTTGCTAAGTCCCTTGCGATAGTTCGCTTCTGCAAGATCCACGCGCTCCTTTTTTTCTTCAATCTGAGCAAGTTTTCCGAATGCCAAAGCACCATCACCTTCTTGCTGTAGCAACATTTTCAAAATTTTCTCAGCGCCAGAAATATTTCCTTGTGCCAACATTTTAGAACTGAGCTGTACTTGCTTCATATAGAAAGAGGGATTAATTTTATCACGTAATGTATTTTCCAAAATTTGCTTAAAAGATCGAACGGTGTATGGGCGCAGAATATAAGCATCAACTTCTTCTTCCGCCCCTCTGGCAACTGCGCTCTGGGAAAAATTTGACGTTAATAAGATAAAAAGAGATTGCTCTGAGCGCTCTTTTTGTTTGGCCATCTCAAAAAATTCAAAGCCTGATCCTCCATTGATTTGATAATCACAGACGATTAAAGAAGGCATTTGCTTTTCCAGGATAATCAATCCATCAGAAAAATTTGAGCTACAAAAAATTTTTTCATTTTTAGCCCCCATTTCCACCAAGGTGCCACAAAGCCTGTTCCTTGCAGAAGGGATTCTGTCCATAATGAGAATTGTGCTATTTTCTAGAAAATCTTTTAATAACTGCTCTTTTTCCACCTTGCTAGGCTCCTTTTAAAGTACTCATATCAGGGAAAAAATTAAAGATTGCTTTTTATCGCCAAAAAACGATGGCAGACTAAAGCAATCCTCCCCCCTTTTCGTCCCTTTCTTACAATTCTTTACCCCCTTTTTTTTCGACACTTACTCACGTTTTTAGGGCAAACCTTTCCGAAGATGCCAAAAATATGCCAAAGAGAATACGACAAACTCATATAATGAGAGAAACTTGAGAATCCCTAAAGTTTGAACTCTATAATTCCGAAAAGATAAGTGGATTAATATAAAATTGGAAGCCAGATGAAAAAAATGAAATTTAAATTTTACAACAATGCTTCTCTCCGACTCTTTCTTTTTTCTATTTGCTGCATCTTGCCTCTTGGAGCTTTTGCGCAAAATAAAAAAACAACGACAGTAGAAACAGAAAAGGTGAATAACCCGTACAGACATTTAGGCAGTAAAACAGGTATTGATTTCGCAGCAGATTATAATTTCCGCATAAAACCCCAATTGCACGACGCGCTATGCACGATAGAAAACTCTGGATTCTACGACTGTTACATTAATGAAGTGATGGAAGAAGAAAAGAAGAAACAAATGCATGAACCTCAAATTCACGCAAAAGGTGAAACCCCAAAGAGCGAAGTGAATCCAGAGAATCATGAAAAAACTCATAAAGAAGGGTCCGCTGACGAAAATGCTGATGAAGAGATGTATGTAGAAGCTCAGCCAGACAAAGGCGCCATAACAGATTGTAAAAGTGCTTATCTAAATTTAGCGAGCTTGCAAGCGCAACAATTGGGTCTTGTAAATGGAAGAGAGAAGAATCCTCTGCGAAATTTAATGATGGCGCATGACTATCTTACAAGCCAACTTGCTCTTTATGGTGGAATGATGAAACTAAAAGGAGATGTGGATACGCTTTTCAAAGGAGATAATGTACGACCAAATTTTGCGCAATATTCTCAGATTGAGAACTTTAATACGCGCTTTGAAAAGGCAGAGAGTTCCATTCATTCTGGATCGGCAATTTCAGAATCGCTAAAGCCTCAAAATGAGGATTTCCTCAAAGACATTTTTAGCGACCAAAGTATTTTTGAAGGTCCCAAGACTCAGGAACAAAAGACAGAACTACTTTACAAGAAAATGAGCAAAACACATTGCGCCCCCGAAAAGTTAGTTGAGGCTCCTTCTCTTGAAAAGATTTGTAAAGGTTTAAAAGAAACAAACCCTTCCAACAAAGAAACCTGTCCTCTCACCGACTACCTTGTAGTCCTAGAGGAAAGAAAAAGACTTTTTAATAACGATGTTGGGAAAATGCTAGAACAACAGCGAATTGACCAAGAAGGGTTTAATGTTGTTTTTGAGTTTGGAGAAGAATCGGTCAACAAGACCATAAAGCCCCAAGTCGAAAAGCTGCTAAATAAAAAGGAAGAATGCGACAGTAAAGCTAAAAAAGAAAAAGAAAAATGTCTTGCCGAATACACTCTTATCCAAGAAGAGTTCGAGGGGAAATTTTTCGAAGATATTTCACTCAGCTACAATCTCATGACAAGTATTATTCCAAAGAATGAAACAAACCCAAGTCTTGCAGTCCTCTCGGCCCTTACTGGCGATATCCCCAACGGAAAATTTGATGAGCAAGCGCTATACAATAAGCTTATAAAAAGCCCCTACAAAAGTAATGAAAATGGAGCAATGACCAAGACGGATAAGGAAAACTTCTTCGGAAAGCCTATTCATCAGTTGATGCAAGAGGCATATGTATCTCTAAGCCCAAGGCTTGATCAAGGCATGCAAACGCACAACAAAAAGATAGAGGCAAACTTTCTACAATATGATTTAAGCATGGATAACATCATGTATTTTCTCGATCATACGAAAAAGAATAATATACTTGCAGATAATGAAGCATTTCAAAATATGATAGTGGAAAGCTGCACTCCTTTTTCTCACGATGAAGAGTTATCTGAGATAACGGGAAAAAGTCAACATAGTCTCAAAAACTTAGGAAAGATTCAAAATTGTGCGCAGAAAATTTTATGCAATTTTTGTGACAGCGAAAAGCATAAAGCAACTTGCCCCAGCGGTGGCTCTGGCGAAGATCAACACCCACTCGTTTGTTCGAAAGCTTCAGAGCTAGACAGCATCGCCAAAGACAAGCAGGATGTGTTGAAAAAATATCCAGAAATGCGTAAGAGCTTTGAACAAAATTTACTAGACGAACTTGCAAAGCTTCCGGGATTTTGTGGCAGCTATTTTTCAAATATTAAAAGCTTTGATCTGCCAGATAAAGAAAAAGAGCTATACACTCAAGTTTATAAATGTGTTCATGAAGCCTACCCTAGTTGGAAAGATAAATTCAATGCATTGAAAAAACAACTCAGTGACATAGATGAGGAGATCGCAGATATTAAATCAAATTCGAAGTACAATGAACTGGAAATAGCCAAGTCTCTTGTTATTACTGAGTATTTAGACCCCAACAACTGCAATCCACTGGCAAATGAAGATGGGCCCCAGACCCTTTGCGGCAACTACTCTCTTTATCATTTTTCAAGCAATGATCTCCTCGGAGGCATTGAAGAAATGTCCCTTTTCCTTGATAAGAAAATAAGTAAAGACAAAAGTAAGGAGCAGCGTAGAAAATTTCTTTCAGAGAACTGCTCTAAAAAAGCAGGTCCACAATCCCCATCAATTCAGTCTCTCTGCCTAACTCTAGAGGGACAAAAGAATTCAGGAAAGCAAAACACTCCTACAGGCAAAAGATTGGATTCAAATAACGAAGACACCCCAAACTCCCCCTCCTCCAATTGGCAGAACAAAAACCAAAGGGACAATGGTAAAGATAACAATCAAGACCCTAATGGCACTGCGAGAGTGAAAACAGAAAAAGAACTACGCCAAGAACGCATCGATGCCTATCGCGCGAAACAAAAAGAAGAACGTCAAAATAGAAATCTTGAAGATACTGCAGGATACAATATGCTACTAGGAGTACAATCCTCCTTTAATAATGTTTCCAGCGTTTATGGAAGATACCAAAGTAGTGTTGCTTATCAAAACTATCTTCTATCAAACGCACTAAACTCTGCCTATGTATCTTCTTCAATTAGAAGTCAGCCTTTTACCGGCTATACTCCAGTCTATAACTCGACATTATACGGTAGTACATCCAGCACAAGTAGTACAACAACTCGCTTTACCATTAGTTCTCCAGGTAATCTTTATTATGGTCTTGGTACAGATAGCGTTAGTTTTTCCCCAGTATCCCCTTATTATGTAACAGGAAACTGGTAGGAGTTTATTTATGAGAGCACTTCTTTTAGGAATTCTTATTTTGGGGAGTTTTCAAATTCAGGCGAAGCTCGTCGCAAACTATGATTTTGACGATATCAGCATTGCCCTTAAAGACGGAAAACTCTTTCAAAAGATGAAACCAAAACAACAAGTTGAATTCGTTCGAGCTTATCGTCTATTCTTTGCGCAGATGGACACTCTTTACTTAACAGGTCAAATTTCCTTTAAAGAAAGAAGCTTACTGCAAAGATCTTTTTCTATTTTTATTGACGATGCCATGGCTCAAACAAGTCCAGCAAATGAATATACTATCTGTGGAACTTGGCCATGTGACAAAGGATGGGCAGAATTTAGAGATAGAAATGCCCTGCCTCTTCAGGTTTCCGATG
>QKCN01000051.1 GCA_003245675.1 Bacteriovoracaceae bacterium
TTTTTGAGTTCATCGCGCAAGCTACTGCTGAACTCATAATCAAGGCTTCCCTTCATTTTCAAAGTAACGTTCCCATAGATATCTGTATTGATAAAGGCTTCCATGCTCATATGATTCTCCTTCAGAATATGCTAAGATCATTCTAGCATTTTTAAGGCTTCAGTGGTTAGGAGGTATTTTTTGCTCTTTAGCAAAAAACAGGGCCAACATGCTGAAAAAAGAGGGGATATGAGCGAAAAAAATGGGAAATTAATCTTGTTATCGACACCAATCGGAAACTTACAGGATATGACACAGCGAGGTCTTATGGCCTTAAATCAGCTTTTGGTTTTTTTGGCCGAAGATACCCGTCACTTCAAGAGTCTTTTTAATGCACTAGACATTAGTCTAGATCAGAAAAAAATCTATTCTTTTCATGATCATTCAGATGATAAGCAGTTGCTCTTTATCGAGGAGCTTCTTGCTGAAGGAGATGTGTGTCTTGTTTCAGATGCTGGATCTCCAATTATTTCAGACCCCGCTTATAAATTAGTTGATCACTTACTAAAGCGCGGCTATGAGGTTGATACTTTTCCAGGAGTTTCTAGTGTAACTGCTGCTTTAGAGCTTTCTGGACTCCCTCCACATCCATTTACTTTTTATGGTTTTTTGCCGCGAGATAAGGAGGGAAAGCAAAAGTGGATTGGCCGTTTTCGTGCTCAAGGAGGGACTCATTTGTTTTTTGAGTCTCCTCACCGCATTGAAAGCAGTATGGATTTTTTGTGTCAGGAGCTACCAGATGTGGAGTTTGCTCTTTGCCGAGAGTTGACTAAAAAATTTCAATCAGTATATCGCTTCAAAGGAGACCAGTGGGAAGAGTGCAAAAGTTCCTATGTTTTTAAAGGTGAGTTTGTTGTTGCTCTCTATATCCCCGAAACGGAGCAAGAGTCTTCTGTTTTGTCATCAAAACTGGTCAAACAAGCTGAAAAAGTATTGAAATCACAAGGGAAAAAGAGAGAGTGGGCCAAGCTACTCTCGCAAATACTGGGGCAAGATAGTAAGGATATTTACAATCAAGTTTTTGGAGAAGGTGCCGATAAGTAATTGAGGTACCGTGTAATGACCAAAAAGTTATTGAATGAACAGATTAAGCTTCTAGAGGATCTTACTTCAGAACAATTTAGTGAAAGTAAGGTCATAGAGAATTTGAAGGCGGAATTGAATCGCTTTCAAGCGATTGCAGGCTTTTCTCGTGTCATCAATAGCTCATCTAGTTTCATGACTGTAGAACGTATGGCCATGGAAAAATTAAAAAAATTATTGAACTGTGAACATGTTCTTGTTTTTAGAGTCGACCGCGAGACGCACGAACTCTATTCTTCCAAAAATTGTAGCAAGGAAGAGTTTCGTTTTAAAATTGATGACCATTCTTTGCCCGGTTCCTCTGCTTTTCACGTTGCTTCTTTGCATGTGTCTTCTCTACATGATGATTTGCGCTTTAGGCGTTTTCCCTTTCTAAAAGAGGAAGGAAAGGCAAAAGATGCGCTTTTCACGCCGATGGCCGTTGATGGAGATGTGTTAGGTGTTCTTGTGGCACTAAATTCCAAGCGAGGGGAAGGCTTTGACGATGATGATGTTGAGCTTCTAGAGCTTTTAGGTAGTCAACTATCTGTCAGCTTTCACAATGAGAAACTCTATGCAGATATGAAAGAGCAATTTTATCAGATCTGTGAGGCCCTCGTTGATGCAATTGGTATTCGCGATAGTTACACAGGTGGGCATACCAAAAGAGTTGAGCGCTACTCCCGGGCAATCGGAAGAGAACTTAACCTAAGCAAGGCTGAGATGGATGAACTTCGTTTGGCGGCCCTGTTGCACGACATTGGTAAAATTGGAATTGAAGATCGCATTTTGAAAAAAGAAGCACCACTTGATCATGATGAATTTCTCATTATGCAGCAACATCCACGCATGGGGCATGAAATTTTGGCCCACATTGATGGCCTCAAAAATGTGACGGATGGCATGCGTTTTCATCATGAACGCCCTGATGGCAAAGGTTATCCCTATGGACTCAAAAGGGATGAAATTCCTTTGTTGGCCAGAATTATTTCGGTGGCGGATACTTATGATGCCATGGTTTCTAATCGCCCTTACCGCAAGGGGCTTAGCCCCATGACTGCCTTTAACGAAATTTATCGCTGCATGAATACTCAATTTGATGAAGCAGTCGCTAAAGCTTTTATTCGCTTTTTCAAGAAAACTTCCTGGTATGTAGAGGAGGAAGATTTGTACCTTGAGGAAGAACTTGTAAAAAAAGCTTCTTGATAATATCCTTAAATGTATATTATTTTTTTCTAGCGAGGGATTTATGCTAGTGAAGGTTATTGGTTCTCATGGAGGACTTTGTCCAGGCTCCAGGCTTACTTCTTTTTTGGTTGATGGGAAGATTCTTATTGACGCAGGGTCTGTTGCAGAAGGTATTCCAATTGCAGAACAATCTCTAATTAATCATATTCTTATCTCGCACCCTCATCTCGATCATATTAGAGATCTTGGTTTTCTTTGTGACAATTGTTTTGGATTAAAGAAGAAGCCTTTTGAGGTTTATACTAATAGTGAAGTTAAAGAGGCTATTACCAATCATTTGATGAATGATCTCATTTGGCCAGATTTTTCTAAAATACCAAGTGCAGAAAAGCCCACTATGCGCTTTCACGAAATTGAAGTTGAGGAAATTTTAAAATTGGGAACTTATAAAGTTCTTCCCATCTATGTTCACCATTTTTGTCATGCTATGGGGTTCATTATTGAAAAAGGTGACAAGGCCATTCTTTTCACGCAAGATACTGGCCCCACTGAGCGCATCTGGGAAATTGCCGCTCAATATAAGAATTTGAAAGCCATTTTTACGGAAGTGAGTTTCCCTAATGCTCATCAAAAAGTCGCTGATTTAAGCCGCCACCATACGCCAAAGAGTCTTGCGGCAGAAATCAAAAAAATGCCGGCCGATATTCCTATTTTTGTAGGGCACATTAAGCCGGGATTTCAAGATGTACTTTATCAAGAAATCAGTGACCTAGACGATGATCGTATCACCGTCTTAGGTTCTGATAGTACTACTTTTAGTTTTTAGAATTTGCGTTTTTCCTTTTTTAATAAATCCCCGATGTGAAGTATTTTACAGGCGTAAACGTTGTCATGTTCATTGATGGAGGATTTGGAGCTGGGTAGCTCGTTGTCTGTGGCTTATCCGTTCCTCCCGGAGGGGTCGGGCTGACAGGGGTTTCTGGTGTCGCAGAGGGCTCAGGAGATGCTGACGGTTCTGGTTCTGTCCCTGGCTCTGTGGGGTCGGTCGGTTCATCCGTTGGATCAACGACTGGGTCAGGGTCCTCTGTAGGTGTCAGATCTTTTACATTAAGCGTTTGAACATTTGATTTCTTTCCACTTTTCCCATAGTAGTTATCGGAAGAATTTTTGGCAAAGGCTTGGCAATAAAAAATCTCGGGGAATATTGCTTCTTCAGTCTGTGTGGCTTCTTCAGTCTGTGTGGCTTCTTCAGTCTGTGTGGCAGGATCCTCTTCTGGGGTAATAGGAGTATCTGGAATAATTAGTTTTTGTGGTTTGATGATATACTTCAACTCGCAACCTTCTTGGGAATCAAAATTCACCGACATTCCAGACTCTGAGCCAGAACAGCTTTCAGGAGAAGGGCAGCAAACAAGAGAGATCTTAGAGGGCAAGTTTGCATCACAGGCGAATTTAAGTTTTGATACCACTACAGAGGTCATTGCTTGTTGCTGAGCTGCATCTGCAACAATGGGTTTTAATAAAATTCCTTCTTTAATTAAGTCTGGTGCATTCGTGTCTTCAGCAGGGGACATTTCCATTAGGATGGTTTTAAGTTCCTCTAAAAAGCTTGAATCAATTGTTCCCATATTCATGTCAAGCTGAGCACATAATCTAATTTCTGTTTCTGATCCGGTATTAAGAACAGGAAGAACTTGCTTGAGCCGGTTGAGGAGTTGGTCGCAGTAAGATGAAGTACTATTGTTGCCAAGTCCTTCTGCTTTTCTTGCTGCTTCTTCGGGAGAGTAGTTTCTTGAAATTCCTGAAGCGTGCTTGCCTTCTTCGACAATTGCCACAGAGCCAGAGTTTTTTACCGTATATGTTAGTGACTGGGTTTCATTACTTTTTACTTTTGCCACATCCGTCGCCGAATCATAGGGGGCTTTGCCCTCATTTTGGCAGTAGTTATTGGCATTAATAATTGTGTGTAAAAAGAGATCATCTAGTTTTTCATAGCGCTCTTTATCAGCTTTATAGGCGTTAAAAGAGGAGGGAAGTTTTTCTTTTTCAGTGTCGAGTAGGTTGCTGACGAAAAAGGCCGTTAGTAAATCGTTAACGACTTCTTCGTCTCGGATTTTATCTTCTGCAGATGCTCCGCGTTCAAGGGAACTTGCTGTTTCATAGCAATTTTTTGAGAGGTCATGTCCTGAGCCTGATAATTTGGCGCAAACGGGGTTTTTAAGTCCAAAGAGAGCAGGATTACACATGAAATTATTGCCCTCAGGGCACTTTTTATCTTCTAATACTGTTTTTTCTGCATAGCCAAGGTATTGTTCATCGGA
>QKCN01000004.1 GCA_003245675.1 Bacteriovoracaceae bacterium
CCAACGTCACCGCACGCTTGGCAAGTTCGAACGCTCTGTCCAGAGTGGCGGTGTCATCTGACTGTTCGCGAACCCAGGCGAGCGAAAGGATATGGGCCAGCCTTGAATGCCATGAAAAGCAACTTTACTCATGAATTACACCAATTTTAAAAAGCGACGCTTTCCAACTTTAATAACTTTGCCAACATAAGAATTATCTAAATTGAGATTGGCATCCGAAATCTTGCCCTCATCAGGGTCAACAACCGAGATACTATTTTGCTTAATCAAGCGGCGAAACTCAGAATTAGAAGCAACGACTGCAGCATCACAGAGGGCCTTCATCAAACTCTCCCCTCTGACAAAAGCAAATTCTTCGACATCATCGGGCAACTGCTTGCGCGCAAAAACCTTCTCAAACTGAATGCGCATTTGATCGCCAACATCTTTGCCGTGATATTGCGCGACCACTCTTTCTGCCAAATGCTTTTTGGCCATATTGGGGTGAAGACGCTCTGCCTTTAAATCATCAATAAAAGCCTTTGCTTCTGAGACAGTAAAATCAGCAACGTACATTGCATAATTTTCCATCAATTCATCAGGAATGCTCATGACCTTGCCAAACTTATCAAAAGGCTCATCCAGCACTCCAATATAGTTGCCCAAACTTTTACTCATTTTTTCTTTGCCATCAGTTCCTAAAAGCAAAGGCAAGTTCATCGCAACTTGTGGACGCTGACCTGCATTTTTCTGATAATCTCTTCCCATCAAAACATTAAACTTCTGATCCATTCCACCTAATTCAATATCAGCCTCAATGAAAACAGAGTCCATTCCCTGCAAAACGGGATAGAAGAACTCATGCAGCCCCAAACTCATTCCTTCATCAATTCTCCTCTTAAAAGTATCGTGAGAAATAAGCTTAGCCACTGTTGTTTGAGCGGCCCAACGCAAGATATCGGCAAGAGAGACATCTGCAAACCACTCTGATTGGTAACGAATAGTTGTTTTATCAGGATCTAAAACCTTGTAAACCTGCTCCATATAATTTTTGGCGTTGGCCGTAGTATCATCAATAGTGAGGGCGGGACGCGATTCATTTTTTCCGGTAGGGTCTCCAATTTGCGCAGTATAATCGCCAATAATGACGATCCCGCGATGACCTAAATCTTGAAAGGCACGCATTTTACGAAAAGCAACCATGTGCCCAAGATGGACGTCAGGAGAAGTGGGGTCAATTCCCAATTTTATTTTTAAGGGGGTCTGAGTTTCAATAGACTTTTTGAGCATCGATTTAAACTCTTCTACTGGTGTTATTTCCATACAACCAAAACTCAAAATCTCAAACTGTCTTGCTACTTCTTTGTCCAAATCCTGACTCATCGCTAAATCCTTGTAAAGATTATACTTTTCCGCGGTATTCTACCCGATTTCCTCCTCGAAGGGCAAGAGCTTCTTTACCCTTAATGGCAAAGACTCAACTATTTTCTAACACATTAATCACTTTCCAAAATGAGCGGAAAGCCTTATTCTTGCCGAAAAGTTATTACTAATTAAGTAGGCGCAACATGTCTCTGGAGACTTTTGCCATTCATATGGACCACGGTCCTTATCGTTTTTCTGCAATCCACTGTTTGGTTTTCAATAATCAGCAGCGAGAAGCGCTGCACGGTCATGATTTTTCCATGTCGCTTCACCTTGAGGTCGCCAAACTGGATCAAAATCAACTTGCCTTTGATTTTCTTAAGATTGATCCCTTACTAAAAGAGATCATTACAAAACTGAATCACAAAATTTTACTGCCGCTTAAAAATCCTCAAATTTCAATCAAAGAAGAACAACACAATATCGTTATTTACTTGCCCCAAGATTTAGAAATAAAAATTCCTGCTCGCGAAGCTGTGCTTATGACCACAGACAATGTCAGTACAGAGTTTTTGGCCCAATATCTTGGACAAGAAGTATTAGCATCCCTTGAGCATGATAAACGAATAACTCGGATCAAGGTAGAACTAGAAGAAGCTCCCCAACAAAAAGCAAGCTGGGAGAAAGCTATGAGGATTTTATGATTTTTTCGGAACTCAAACCAGGCGTTTCAGTCTATGGCAAGTCCATTGAAGTTTTTAAAACAGAAGTAAAAGCAAAGTACCATCTTTACTTAATTGCAGGAACTCATGGTGATGAAGTGGAGGGAGTCTATATCCTCAAACGTCTATTTGAATGGCTAAAAGCAGAGCATGATCTAGAAGAACTTTCCATCATCGTCATTCCCGTTCTTAATCCAGATGGGCATGAAGCCAATACGCGAACCAATGCCCGCGGAGTCGATCTCAACCGCAACTACCCAGGAAGCGACTGGAAAGATAAATTTGAACAAGCAAAATACAATCCTGGCCAAGGGCCAATGAGCGAACCTGAAAATGAGTTTTTATGTAAGCTTTTGGAAAAATACCCTCCATTTCTTGTCATCAGCTTTCACTCTTGGAAGCCTCTTGTAAACTATAATGGAGACAGCCAAGATATTGCGCAGTTTATTTCAGAGCGCAATCACTATGAGCTCTCTCCCGATATTGGATATGAAACGCCTGGCTCCTTTGGAAGCTTTTTGCCAGAAAAATACCATGCCGGTGTCATCACGATGGAATACCCGAACTTCACAGCTGACAAGTCGCTCAAGGATATTTGGGAAGAAAATGAAAAATCTCTAACCGAGCTTTTCACCACTGATGTACTACAAGAGAAAGCAAGAGCATTCAGCGAAAAGATTAAAGATGAAAAAGGAAAATAATTGAATCTGCCGAGACAGATCCTAATCATTTGCCTACTCGTCCCTTTAAGTCTAATTATGATTGGCATTCCCCTCTGCCTCTCTTTTTTCTTGCCTCTGCGTCTCAATATTCCTTACGTGGGAAGAATTTGGAAAAACTTCATGTCCATTTTTCTCCGCTATGGACTTAATTCCCAGGTGACAATTGTTGATGAGCGCGACTTAAAAAAGCGCTCCAAACTCACGGGACTGATTATCGCCAATCATCAAAGTATTATGGATATCCCCCTTCTAAGCCTAAAAACCCCAGTGGCTCCTATCTATAAAAAAGAACTTCTTAAAATCCCAGGTCTAAACTTTTTACTTATTGCTGGTCAAGGAATCGCGGTTGACCGTAAAAATGCACTTTCCCGCGAAAAGGCCAAACAAGAAACCCAACGCCGCCTCCAGCAAGGCCTCCCTGTCCAAATTTATCCCGAAGGAACCCGATCCAAAACAGGCTTTCCCAAAGAGTTTTCAGAAATTAAAAAATCACTGCTTTTCTTTGCTTTTGAACAAAAAATCCCCATTACCGCAGCCTCAATGGCCGGAACAGAGAAGCTTTTGAATGGATGGCATTTTGTGTTCAACCGCCCTCTTTTTCTCAAAATCCATAAACCTCTTTTTCCCCAAAATTTTTCAAATGCAGAAGAATTTGCTCGTGCAGCCTGGAATAAAGTCGAAGAAGGTGTGAAAGACGGAAAAAAATCTTTAAAGGAAGAATCTTTTTAGATAAGATTTAAGAAAACATAACAAGATGGAACAAAAATGATCGAATATGTAATCGCAGAGAATCCCGATGACCGTATTATCCAAAAGGCCATACAAGAACTGAAAGCTGGCAATGTCATCGCTTTTCCGACAGATACAACTTGGGTATTAGCAGCATCCCCTCACTCAAAACCAGGAGTAGAAAAGCTCTATCGCATAAAAGGAATGGATCGCAAAAAGCATCTCAGTCTTATCTGTGATAGTATCTCCATGGCCAGCACTTATGCTCAAATTTCCAATGAAACTTTTCGCCTCATTCGCCGTTTACTACCTGGACCTTATACTTTTATTTTTGAACCAACGAAAAATCTACCACGCATTATTGAGTCATATCGACGAGACAGACAAATTGGGATTCGTATACCTGAATCCAAACTAGCACAAAGAATCGTGGAATTTTTTGAATCACCTTTGCTCGCCACATCCCTCTCTTACTCAATGCTCATCGAAGGAACTGACCGCTCAGATATTTACGACCCAAGCTCTGAAGAAATTTATAGTTATATGGTTGAAAATGCCTTTATGGGAAAAGTTGAAATGGTCATCGACCCAGGTGATATTGTCATGAAAGGACAAAGTACCATTATTGATTTTTCAGACAGTAATGTTCCCAATATTGTTCGCAAAGGTGCAGGTTCGGTTATCCCTTTTGGGGGACAGGCAGATTAAAAATCACTTTAATTAATCCGCCTTGCTGTAATAGTCCGAGCCCAAGTAGCTCTTGCTGGTTGCTATAAACCCAGACACGCTCTTCCTCTATGCTTTTGCTCTCTTCACTTAGAGTGACAGGATTTCCATGTCCATATGCAATTGAATCCTCAAGAGAAAGAATAACTTTTTTAAATTTAAAAAAGTCAGTCATCAAAATCGATTTTGCGTCTCGCTGGTCTTCAAACAGTGCCAGAGGAATTCCAGCTCGACTACAAGCATCTCCAACCTGCTCTCGCATCAATCCGACGAGAGTTCCCACGGTCCCCAAATGCACTGCAATATCTTCAAAAAGAGTTCTAATATATGTACCAGAAGATGCCTGCACCCTTAATGATAAATAAGGGAAACGAAAATGAACGACTTCAATTTCGTGAATAAACCGCTCTACGGGCTGTTTTTTTATTTCAACCCCTTGCCTTTTCCAATCACACAACTTTTTGCCTTGAAATTTCGTCGCTGAAAAAGCGGGTGGAGCCTGCCAATAAGTTCCTAGAAATTTATCCTGAATACTTTCTTGAATAAACTTTCTATCGAAATGGGCAATGACGGTTTTAAGAAACTCACTGTCATCACGAGACTTTTCTTCTCCTGTATAGTCTCCAGAATCTGTCGCAATACCCAACTTCCCTACGGCCAAATAGGTTTTAGGAAAAGAGGCATGAACTAATTCATTTAGCCGTGTGGCCGAATCCGTTGCCACAAGTAGAACTCCTGTAGCAAAGGGATCAAGAGTTCCAAAATGGCCAATTTTTTTTATAGATTTCCCCAAAGACCTCTTAAGGCGATTTACAACTTGTGCAGAAGTAAGTCCTCGGGGCTTAAAGATGTTATAAATCTTCATCTGTAGAGCTAGATTCTTCTTCGATGAGATTCTCAATAAAGTTCTCATCTTCGAAACTGGAATCGTAAACGACTCTAAGTTCAGGAGCTTGACGATAATTTAAGGTCTGAGCAAGCTCCCGACGCATACGAGATGTTGCTGCGCTAATGGCAGCTTTGGCATCTCCACGCTTGTGTGCATCATAAGTATCCCAATAAACAGTGGCAACAGAGAAATCCTTATTCAACTCAACTTTGGTAATAGAAACCATATTCAAACGAGAATCAGAGGCTTTGCGACGCAAGAAGAGATTAAGAGTATTCATAATCTCTTCTTGAAACTTATGCTTAGAAAAACTATTCTTACGGGCCAAGTCTTCCTCTCCTCTTACTGAATAAGTTCATGCTCTAACTTGCGAGCTTTTTCTTCCATAATATAAGCCTCGAAAATATCGGCGACTTTAATATCATTAAAATTTTCAAGCGCAATACCACATTCATATCCAGAAGCCACTTCTTTAACATCATCTTTAAAGCGTTTAAGAGAAGAAAGCTTTCCATCAAATATAATTTTACCATCGCGAAGCAAGCGTACACTGCATCCTTTTTGGATTTTTCCATCAATAACAGCACTACCTGCAATTGCTCCAATCTTAGGAATATTGAAAACATCACGAACTTCAGCACGTCCAACATAAACTTCAACAGACTCAGGAGACAACATCCCCTCAAGGGCCAAAGTAATATCTTGGATCAATTCATAAATAATGGAGTAATTTTTAATTTGCACCCCTTTCTGTTCGGCCAAAGCACGAGCCGAAGTGATTGGACGCATATTAAATCCAAAAATATAACCACCAACAGAACTTGCATGAAGCACATCATTATCATTGATCGCACCAACACCACCGCCAATAACTTCGACTTTAACTTCATTATTGCCCAAAGCCTCAATTGCTTGCTTAATCGCCTCAAAAGATCCTTGAACATCAGCACGAACAATAAGTTTAAGAACTTTTTGCTCTTCTGCAGGTGCGCTAGCAAAGAAGTCTTCCAGACTATTAACCTGAGTACTAGAAATCGCCTCAAGCTCTTTGCGTTTGGTAATTCTGTTATCAACCACTTTCTTCGCTTCACGCTCATTTTTTAAGACGTTAACAATATCGCCAGGTAGCGGAGGAGTTTCTAAACCAATAATTTGAACAGGAGTAGAAGGACCTGCTTTTTTCAAAAGTTTTCCAGAAAAATCCATCAAACTTCTCGCACGTCCTAAAGTTTCTCCCGCAACGAGAGAATCTCCTTGAGACAAAGTTCCTTTCTGAACCAAAATTGTTGCAACGGTTCCACGTCCCTTTTCAACTTTGGATTCGATGACAACACCTTCAGCAGGTCCCTTTGGATCTGCTCTCAGCTCCATCATCTCAGTTTGAACCTTAATTCCTTCAAGCAAACTATCAATTCCTTCACCAGTATGAGCTGAAACTGGGCAGAACTGAGTATCTCCACCCCATTCTTCTGGAACAAGGCTAAATTCAGTAAGTTCTTGCTTAATTCTTTCAGGGTTTGCCCCTTCTTTATCCATTTTATTGATCGCCACAACAATAGGAACCCCTGCATTTTGACAAAAACGAATAGACTCTTTTGTTTGAGGCATTACACCATCATCGGCAGCAACAACGAGAACTACAAGGTCCGTAACGTCTGCCCCTCTTTGTCTCATGGACGCAAAAGCTGCATGGCCAGGAGTATCTAAAAATGTAATGAGAGAACCTGAAACCTCAACTGAATATGCTCCAATATGTTGAGTAATCCCTCCAGCTTCTCCTGAAGCAACTTTTGCTTTTCGGATATAATCTAGAAGGCTTGTTTTCCCATGATCCACATGTCCCATAACAGTAATAATGGGTGTTCGAAGAGGAATAGAACTCTTATCAACGTCCTCTTTTTTCAAGATCTCTTCTTCATTAAATGCTCTATTTTCAACGCGATAATTATAAAGGTTTGCAATTTCTGAAGCAAGCTTAAGACCAACGTAGTCAGTAGGTCGAACAAGTAAATTAAGCTCAAGACAGCTAGCTGCAAGTTTATCAAATTTCACACTGAGTTTTTGTGCAAGCTCTTCCAGAGAACAAGAATCATGAATTCCAAGAACCCTTTTGCTCTCTTTCACTTCTGTCACTTCCGTTTTTTGCCCATGTCCTACAAAAATTTTCTTTCTTTTTGCCGGAACATAGTAGCCACGCCCCATCGCCCCCATTACGTAGGTTTTAAGTTCTTCTTCAGAACGGGCATCGGAAAGATCAGTTTTCTTTAAACTACCGGCCTTGCCTTTGGTTCCCATCATAGCGGCTAAGCCTCCAAGTTTTTTCTTAGAAGCAACATCATCCTTTTCATCGACAAAATTACGATCTGGAGATGCCTTTTTTCGAAGATTGCTAGATTCAGACGATGCCTCATCCTGGGCCTCCTCAACCTCTTCCTCTTCCTTTTCTTCGGGAATATAAATCGGCGTAAAGGTATGCATTTTTTCCTTGAAGATAACTTCCTCTTCTGAAACTTCTGAATCCTCATCATCTTCTACAACATCGTCATCCTCAGAGTCTGAAGGTTCACTTACAATTTGTAGCTCTCGCACAATTCCAGTCTCTTCATAAAGCTGGTTTGTTTCTGAGTCATTAGACTCTACAAAATCGTCCAATCTATCTCCGTTATCTTCATCCATATCGCCATCTTGATCTTGCAAACTTTTGCGAATAACTGATGCTTTACGACGAATAACTTTTTTGCCAGAACCAGCATCATCACCATCATCATCACTTGCTGCATCAAGTTGATCTTGGGGCTTAACAGTTGTCACTTTCTTATTAACAACCTTTTTCTTCTTAACGACTTTTTTCTTTGCCTTCGCACTTTTATCTTCTGAATCATCTTCAGCAGGCGCCAAATCAGCCATTACCTTCGCTAGATCATCATCACTGAGAGTCGACATATGATTTCGAATATCAAATCCCTGCTCTTTCAGTTTTTCAACTAAATCCAAAGGACGCATGCCTATTTCATTGGCAACTTCAAAAACTTTTTTAGGCATCAATCTCTCCTGTTTTATTAAAACAAAAACTAATCTTTTTTCTTAACCAAACTCACCGCGTCTTATTTTAGTTTAAAAGCTGCAAGTTCCTCTCTAAGTCTTCTTTCAGCATCAGAGAATTTCGATTTATCATCAGAGTCAGAGCGTCCAGCAGAATCATCATTGGCCCTAAAACCATCACGGCTAGGAACAGCTGATGCTGAAACAAAGTCTTCACCCTCTTCTGGCTCAAGAACTAATTCACCTGCTTCAACGGCTTGGCTTGCAGCTTCTACAATTCCAGCAATTGTGCTCTCATCAGCTGCAGTCATTTTCACAAGGTCCTTAGGATCGGCAGCTGACAAATCGATAATAGACATCACGCCACCTTGAACCAATGCTTGTGCCATTGCGGGATTAACAACCTCAAGTTGAGAAAGATTTTCAACTGACTTTTTAATTTTCTCTTGAAGTTTGCTTTTAGAAATAATATCGACCTTCCATCCACTCAACATAGAAGCCAAACGAACATTTTGTCCACGGCGTCCAATGGCCAAAGCCAATTGGTCTTCCTCAACAACAACACTCATCGTTTTCATCTCACTGTCCAACATAATGGAAGTGATTTCGGATGGGGCCAAAGCATTGCGCACAAAAGTTTCCATATCAGGACTCCAGCGAACAATATCAATTTTTTCGCCTTGAAGCTCTGTCACAATACTTTGTACACGTGAGCCTTTCATACCAACGCAAGCACCAACTGGATCAATATCACGGTCTGCAGTATAAACTGCGATCTTCGCTCTTTGTCCTGGCTCTCTCGCCGCTGCTTTTATCTGAATTGTTCCATCTGCAATCTCAGGAACCTCTGTTTCAAAAAGTTTTACAAGGAATAGAGGACTTGTTCTGGTCAAGCGGATTTCAGGACCTTTATTAGTCATCACCACTTCAGTCAAATAGGCTTGAATTCTATCGCCAGTTTTAAAAACCTCACCAGGAATGATCTCTCTACGAGTTAATACGGCATCAGCCTTACCAAGATCAACAATAACGTTGCCTCTTTCATAACGACGAGCAATCCCTGTAATCAACTCCCCTTCACGATGCTTAAACTCTGAAAAGAGAATATCACGTTCAGCATCACGAATTCTTTGAAAAATAATTTGTTTCGCAGTTTGAATATCAACACGAGTAAAGCCAGGGTTTTCAATTTTAATTCCCAGTTGATCCCCAATCTCACAATCAGGATCAAGCTCACGAGCTTTTGATAGGCCAACTTCACGAATGCCATCACGAACTTCATCTACCACGTTTTTATATTGGTAAATTTCGATTTCACCTTCTTCTACATTGTATTTAGTTTCATACTCTCCTTGAATGCCAAATTTCTTTCTGGCCGCGACAAGAAAAGCTTGCTCAACAGCAGAAACCACTAATTCCTTTTTGATTCCTCTGTCCTTGCCTAATTGCTCAATCACTCGTCCTAATTCTGAAAAGTCCACTAGAATCTCCTTTTTTAGGCAGAAAAGTCTGGGTTCAGACTTGCTTTCTTAATATCCGTAAATTTTACTTCAAACACAAAATCATTGTGGTTTACCTGAATTGCATCAGCAGAGCATGACTCTAAAACCGCATCAAAACGTTTTTGATTTTTTAAGGTTTTAGGTGCCTCTTCGTGTTCCACCTTTTTCATCAACAAAAGTGAAATCCCTTTTCCCTCGGCCATTTTGAAATGATCCTTTTGACTGAGATCCCTATAAATGCCAGGAGATGATACTTCCAAAGTCATTCCTTCCTTAACCCAATCCATCTCATCAATGATGGGAGTGACAATAGAATCAACCTTTACACATTCATCGATTGTAGCGGTATTTGTTTCTGGATTGATTATATAAAGTCGCAGGATGGAATTTCCGCGAGGCTGAAATTCAAGATCGTAGATGGCCAGATTCAAAGCCTCAATGCCTGTAGTAAAGGCACTCAAGAATAGTTGCTCTGACTCTGAAAAATGTTTTAAAACCAAAGAAAATCTCCATAAAAAAAGGGTGGCCCAAAAGTCCACCCTTAATATTTTGTACAAGCAAATGCACATAAGATTAAAGTAGACCCTTTAATTATCAAAGAGATAGCAATAAGACAAGTTTTTTTTGTGGATCGCTAATAATGATGTGTTTTGGGGCAGATAAACAGCACGACTCGGTGAGTTAAGATGAAGCCAATAGCCTAACAGAGATGTTCAAAGAAATGTTTCTTATCAGGCCAAAGATTAGTTGCTTCTTGTGCCAAGCTCTTTATAGACCCGTCTTCTGCCGGAAAATAGGCAGCCAGTTCTATAAGACGCTTATAAATATATGGATTTTTGACTCCTTGCTGAATCAGCTCCTTACCTTGAACACAGACAGATTCTTCTGGTTGCATTGCCTCTTTTCCCAAAAAGTGAGCAATTTGGTAATCGCTTCCATCCTTATCCTCAGCCTTAAAGAGATTCAGAAAATCTGAGCCTTGATCATAGATAGAATAATGGGCCAATGCCTCCACAATCAAACGCAAAAATCGAGCATGTCCTCCAGTAGCCTCTGCTGCCATTTTGAGAACTTTTAAAGCAGAATCATTGCGCTTCTTTTCCAGATAGTACTTCGCGGCAACGATAAGACCGGCACAAATATGCTTCATCAATGACTCTGAGCGCTCATTCAATTCTTGGTAGCTACTAAAAAAGTTTTCAATATCTGTAAAACGTCCCGTTTGAACGGCCAAGCGAATAATTTGAGACAGACGATCAGCATTTGCCGGGTAGAACTTCAAAAGTCGTTGTGCCAATTCATAAGCATCATTAAAACGATGTTGCTCGAGCAAAATCTTAAACAAGCCAGATAAACACTTATAGTGAATATTATTATAGCTCAACCCCTCTTGATACTGTTCTTTTGCCCCCTCGACCTGCTCTTTCATATTTTCAGCCTGCCCGAGATAAAAACAAGCAAGAGATGGATTATCACTTTGCTCTTTTGCTTTTTTCAGCGCCTGAATTGCCTTATCGATATTGCCTCCATACAACAATTCTTTTGCAGCTGTAATCGACTTCATGTACTCACTGGGATAAAGCTTATTGATAATAGCATCAATTAAGCTGGACTCCAAAGACTGAGGCGTATAGGGCCGCAAAATAAAAGCATCGACATCTTCTTCTGCAGCTTTTGCAACGGCAGCTTGAGAAGTCGTTGCTGTGACCAAAACAAAAACACAATTTTTAGCCTCATCAAAATTTGCGCGATAATACTTAAATAGATCAAAGCCGGAACCACCACCAATCATGTAATCACTAATAACCAGTTTGGGCTTATCATTTTTAAAAATATCTTTTGCCTGATTAAAATGGTGAGTCAATCGAATAGAGTCCATGCGTGCCCCAAACTGACTCAAGGCTCTAGCAAGACGAGTTCGAGAAGAAGAAACTCGGTCTACAATTAAAACCGAATTCTCCCTCAAAAAACTTTCGAATAATTCTCTTTTCTGCTTACTATCCATAAAAAATGATACCCTAATCAATTGGCATGATGTTTCTTTTAATTCCCTCTTGTACCTGTATTCTTCTCGCTAAAATCTCCTGCCAATCAGGCTGGCTTTCAGGCATAACGGCAAGAATAATGATCTGACCACCATATAAATCAATTTCTCTATTTTCTTCTTTAACGAAAATTGGAATTTTTCTTTTTTCGTGTAACTCCGCATGAGATAGCTCTAAAACAACATTATTAACTAACTCCTCGGGCATGCGCTCCATTGAGATAACTAAACTACTTTCAAAAATCTCTAATACATCAACGGGATAATGCATATTTCCCAACCGTAAACGTGCCCCCATCCCCACATCAAACTTTTTCAAATCAACAGCACGAGCAACAATATGAGGCTCCGCTCCTTCCTGAGATAAATCTTGTTTTACCTTTTCATATAATTCTTGAAGCATAAAAGGCTTTTGCATTAAGCCACTTGCTCCTAAATCCATGCAACTCTTCTCAGTCAGTGCCAGATTTCCCGTAATGACGAGAAACTGTGTATTAAGACCTTTTTGATGGCAATATTCGATTAGCTCAAATGCATTCTCTTTTTCTAAATTGTAATCACAGATAATGTAATCAAAAATTCCCTCTTCCAAACTCAATTTGGCTTCTGATAAATTTTCAACTTGAGTAGCCTCCATCCCCATACTATCGAGATAAATACCTATTAACGATGCAAGCTCAACATTATCATCAATAATCAGAACTCTATTTTTCATTACATACCTCTTGCTTTTTTAAGAAAGCTGAACACTTGAGACTGTCTTGCAAGATAGAGAGTTTGAAATTCCGCATATGCTTTCTCATCCATATTTTTTACGCCCAAAGTAATAACAAATTCGCCTTCCTCAAGAGGAACAAGCTCTTTAATCTGTCCACGTACATTTAGATGCACATCTTTTAGGGCATATTTATAATCCATTAAAACGCGCAAAGTCTGATTTTTGGCCAAGAGATCACTGTCTCCCTCTACTCGCAAAGTCAAATCGCCCTCAAAATACTCTTCAAGATGGATAGGCAATTCTAAATCGCGCCACACAAGATCTTCTTGCTTTTGAATAACAAGACTCATTGAACCAGACTCTAGGCTGACTCGACTTCCATCGCCAAAATCTAAAAGCATATCTTCTGCGATATCAGCATTTTCATCAAAAACAGCTCCGAGGATGTCATCAACCTCTTTTTGTAATTGCGCCTCTGTTTTCTTTTCTAAGGGAATGACTGCTTTCTTATTTAAAGATGTATGAACTGGAGAAACATCCATAAAAGAAAGGACTTGCTCTAACTCCTGTGGAGAAGGCTCTGGAGCATCATCTGAGACTCCTCCCTTATTCAGCTCAGTATCCATTAAGAACGCATAGGGGTCTTGTGTCTTCGCTGACTTCGTTTTCTCCTCAGCTTTCTTTTTCTCAAGAGGCCCTTTACTTTGCTTATCTATTTGATGCGAAAGAGATCCCTTGAGCTTTGATTCGATATGATCTGCTTTCTCACCTTGTCCCTCAAGCTTACCTTTTCCTTTTGTTGTTGCCTGCACTCCACCTTTCCAAGCACCTTTCGTTTTAGCATCTTGCGGCTTGACCTGTCCGGCCAAAGGACCCGACTCACCTCTCTCGGCTTGAACTTTTCCAGAAAGAGGTCCGGATGCATTCTTTTGAGTTTCAGCAACCGTTCCTTTTAAATTTCCTGCTTGCTTTTCTTGTCCAGTCTGTCGCCCCTCAAGGTTTCCTGAAAGAGAAGACTCTCCAGACTGATGCCCCGTCAAATTCCCGCCCAGTGCAGAATCTCCAGAGTTCTTCCCTTTGAGATGCCCTGGACCAAGCTGATCTGCCCCCTGAGACTTGCCATCAAGATGATTTTGCCCTAATTGATCTGTCGTTGCTTTTCCTTTCAACAAACCATTATTCAATTTATCAGTACTCGATTTTCCCTCTAAATTTCCAGCCTGCGCCTCTTTCCCTTGAGATGCTTCCATCTCTTCCATCTGTCTAATTTCCGCCAAAATACCTTTTTCGACTCTAGCCTCACTATTCTTTTCTTCCTCCTCCTCTTGACCAAACTCATATTCTTGGTCAAAAGAGGCGGCAATGAGTTCTTCTTTGGTTAAAGCAAAATCTGAATTTTTGGCAATATGAAGTCGAGAATCGACCACTTGAAAACGAAAAGCTTGTTCCTGAGAATTATTTTTTGGCTGAAAATACAAACAAATATTTTCACCTAGAAAAATCCAACGATTAATGCGCCAATCAAACTCGGGCTTTTGTTCGCTGCGGGCAATCCACTCACCTTGTTCAGTAAAAAAATGCTCTGCCCCCTCGAGCTGTAAATTGCGAGGAGAAAAACGCCAGAGACTGCGCATCCCCTTTTTCTCAACAATATCCCACTTCCCAAGCGAAGGACTGGGACCAAGTAAGCGCAACATATATTTTTTCAAAACTTTTTTACAATCTTGAGGCGATTTTACAATCCAACAATCTTCCTCTAACTCCAATGGCGGAAGAACCTCAATAAACTGATCATCACTGCGAGTGACTTCTTGAGTTCCTTTTTTCGCCTTAGGACGCAGCACTTTTCCCCAAATACCAAACTTGTAAATAAGGGTTCTATCTTTAATGGCGGGATCAAGAATATCTGCCACACCTGCTTTTTTTAAAGCCTCTTCAACGCGATTATTATTGAGATACAAAAAGCCTGCCACACGAAGATTATTTCCCTTTAATGCTTGCTTCTCCGCATTGAGCAGGCTCAATATTTGAATTAAATCTTCCCTTCCCGTCACACCAAAAAGCAAAAGACAGCTATCGAGCATATTAAAATATTGCTGAAATTCTTGTAAATTGCCCACTGTTTCGATGTTATATTTTTCATCGCTACCAAGAGTCGCAAAAAGGGAAACCAATCGATCATCGTTGGCGGGAATACGAAAAAGAATAATATTCAAAACTTCTTGAGCCATAATTTTTACATTCCTTGTTCTAACGCCATTTTTTCGTCATTTCCCCAAGGAAGTTTACAATTTTAAAAAAAAGTTTTTATTTAGTTGTTTTGGAATAAAACTACTTGATAATCAATTTAAGAGAGCCACCATAAAAGGCAGGCATGTATTCCACTTTCTGAACATAGGCGCCAACAATTGCATCAACATTTTTGAATTTTTCAATACTTTTGGAAACCTGAACTTTTACCGTAGAGCTATTTCCCGCAACGAATTCCGGAGAATTTCCATTGGCATAGCTCCCATACAACTCCCAACCATCATACTCAATACCTTGTCCCAAAGTATACTGGTAGGAATTAAAGCCAGGACGAACTCCGGCAATGGCATCACTTCGCAAAGTTACTGCCCCTGCTTCTTGAGTATGCGAACCTTGAATATAAATTGTCCTCAGGTCTAGTTTTGCCGTTTCCACTAAAGAGGCAGCACTACCTATTTTAGAAACATCAGTTGATCCTAAACCAGAAGTAAGCCCCAACTCCGCCTGCGTATGACTACTTGCAGACTGACGCACATAACGTAATCCCGCTTTCAAATCAAGATCTCCATCAAAAGCGGCTTCCTGCACAGAATACCCATCTGTTTCTTCAGTATACATGCCTGCAACGGCCTGAATTTCACCACGAGCAAATCCCTCAAGAGAAGACTGATCCCCTACTTTATAAGCTTTAGTACTCAATTCTTCAGCAACTCTTAGATAAAGGGCCCCTCCCTTAAGATCTGTTCCGTAACCAGTTTTTTGATCCAAATAAGTTGCCACCCCAATGTCGGTCTTAGAGTATTCCCCTTTTTGCCAATCTTTATGATAAGAAACTCCCAGCATTTGCTGTTTGGCATCTCCTGCCTCATTAATTCCTTCAATTGAAGCTCCGTTAACATAATCAGAAAAGAAAAGACGCACATCCCCGTTTTTACCATGCTTAAAAGCAATAGAGCCAACGCTCTGAGAATCATCAGCATGAGGGGCAATCAAAGGATGTGTATCAGAAAGATTGCCTCCAGTTTGCTCGTAGAGCATAATATTCATTGCAGTAGGGAGCGATTCAATACTTTTTGCCTTCAAAGTGAGATTACCATTTTCATCATATTCTTCACTGAGTTTGCCTATTCGATGGCGTAATCCAACAGCTTCCATATCTGTCTGCTCAAGGGCCGAAGTTCCAACCCGATCTTCTTTAGTCATTGTTTGGTAATTGTATTTATAGATATCTCCATTTTCAGGATTTTCATAGAGGACATTCGTGTGAAAACCTCCTGCCACAGTATAGGAATGGAGGAAAACATGATCTTCGCCTTTATATCCTTTGGCATCATAGAACTTCTTTACAATATAAGAGCTAATCAATGCTTGATCTCGACAAACACCAGCAGCATCCCCATCAATCGCTGCTTGGGCAATTTGCTGAACAGTCATCGTGGAATCATCATTATTATCAGAGCGCCCATGATCATATTCATACATATCATTGACCTTGGCATTAAAGGCCAAAAACTCTTCTACATTATCAAACTCTTTTGCCAATTCCTCAAAATTAGCATTAATTAGCTCCTTATCCCCTGAAGCAAGAGATCGCATCGTGCGATCATAGCAAACCATATCACGCACATCTTCTGGATTTAAATTGCGATAAGACCTGGGGTAGTTCGTTTTAAAATAGTCATAACAAGAACTCATCAATTCATCGGCCGATGTTTCAAGGGGATGAAGTTTTTCGTCTTGCATGCAAAGAAGATAATCTCGGTAATCTAAATTAAAGCTGTAATCATCTTGGGATGCTTTACCTTGCGGCCTAAAATTTCTGCGAAATTCAATTTCCGTCTGGGAAAATAAGTGCAACCAAATATAGTCATCGATTTCTTTCTGTAGCTTCTTCCAATTGCGTTCGTAATCTTGAAGAAGACTATCATCAGCACTTCCCAAAAAACTTTTACAATCATAATTTTCTAAAACAAGACTTGCTTCCATCTCAACTTTCTGCAATTCCACAAAAAGTGAAACCAAATGCGCCATTTCATTTTGATTTAATTTGGAAATATCACCTCCAAATTGATCTTTGATATAAAAAGTGACGATGGGTTTCACGTCAGAATAGAGCTTCAAAAAAGGAAGATCGTCTCCGACATTTTCCAAAGTCTCTTTGGATTTAATTGTTGCTTCAAGCTGAGAGGCTAATTTCATTTGCTTCTTAAGCTCTCTATCAAACTTCGCTTCTTCAAACTCTTTTTGCTTCTGTTCACTGCTTTTTTTTATAAGTTTCAGAGTCTCATCTTTCTTAAAATGCTCCATCACGGTGCGATCATAACTGTGCAAAAGTTTTTCTCTTTCCTCTCGTGCTTGTTGCAATTTTTCCAAAGCTCCATCATTTTTCGCAAAAGAACCAAAATCCCCTTGGGCCGCAACTAAAGACTCTTGAATTATCACTTCTTGATCTTTAACTTTCTGATTGAGTTTTACCAAATCTAAAAGTAGATCATCAGAGATATGAGTTGGGGGATTTTGAAAATTTTGCTGCAGATAATCTGAGATTTCAGACCGGATTTGAGTCACTGTTTCCTGATTTTCAGACTTTAGTTCCTGCGAGACCTGTTTTTGCAAACGACGCAACTCACGACGCTTCTCTCGGTCCCCCTCTGAGCTCCAAAGCCAAAAAGAGGTCAGCAATAATGTCAAAAACAGAATTTTTCTCACAAACACCTCCCCTTCTTATCGGTAACCCTCTAATTTTCTTGATTTTTTATTCTTAAAGACGTAAACCAGAACATCGAAAAAGGATTGGGCCAAGTCATGGAAAATACTAATCTAAATTTTATTCCCAGCTCAAGTAAGGAACTCAAGGACCTGGGTATCGAGCAATTAGATGTGATTTTTGTTACCGGAGACGCCTATATTGACCACCCCAGCTTTGGAGTGGCCATTTTGGCGCGACTTTTGGAAAGCCTTAAACTCAAAGTTGGAATTATTGCGGCCCCCAATACCCAAGATGACCTAAGAGATTTTAAAAAGCTGGGAAAACCGAGGCTCTTCTTTGGAGTAACTGCAGGGGCCATGGATTCCATGGTCAACAAATACACTGCGGGAAAGCGACTGCGCTCCGAAGATGCCTATCTCCCCCAAGACTATTCCCAAAAACGCCCCGATCATGCGTCCTTAGTTTATTCAAAAATTTTAAAATCACTTTTCCCCCAAGTCCCTGTTGTTTTAGGGGGCGTTGAAAATTCATTGCGCCGAGTGACTCACTATGACTACTGGCAAAACAAACTACTGCCCTCATTTTTATTTTTAAGTGGTGCTGACTTACTAGTGTATGGCATGGGAGAAAAGGCCATAACTGAACTCTGCCATCTTTTACAAAAAGGGATTCCTTTTAGCTCTCTTACGACCATCCCTCAAACGGCCCTCCTTAGAGACAAAGATACCGCTCTTCCTAAAAATAAAAAATGGGAAGATGAGCAGATTTACTCTCATGAAGAATGCCTAAAAGACTCTCATAAATACGCACTCAACTTTAAGCGCATTGAAGAGGAATCCAATTGCCAAAGTAGTATTCGCTTTTTGCAAAATATTGAAGGCCAAACATTGATTATCAATCCCCCTTTTCCTCCACTTAGCACTAAAGAATTAGATAAAATTTACGATTTGCCTTTCAGCTACAAGCCTCATCCGCGCTATGAAAAGAAAGGGAAAATAGCGGCCTATGAAATGATTAAAAATTCAGTAACTATTCATCGCGGTTGTTTTGGCGGTTGCAGTTTTTGTACGATTTCGGCCCACCAAGGAAAGCAAATTCAAAGTCGCAGCTCCCAATCAATTATCAAAGAGCTGGAAAAGATCTGCAAACTCCCTTCATTTAAAGGAACCATTAGTGATCTAGGCGGACCTTCAGCCAATATGTATCAAATGCAAGGTAAAGATCAAAGTATTTGCCAAAACTGTAAAAAACCATCCTGCATTTTCCCCAAGATTTGCCCAAACTTAGAAAACAATCATGGTCCTTTACTCAAACTCTACGAAGAGGCTGAAAAAGTAAAAAACATTAAACATATTTTTATCGGCTCAGGGTTGCGCTACGACCTTATGCTGGATAAAAGCTCCAAATACCAAAAAGAAAATCAAGCTTATACGCAGAAAATAATTACTGATCACGTTTCTGGACGCCTTAAAGTCGCCCCTGAACACACTGAAGATGAAGTGCTCAACGTGATGCGCAAACCTAGCTTTAAACTCTTTGAAGAATTTAAAACTTTATTCCAAAAAATTTCTTTGCAGCAAAAGAAAGATCAAGATATCGTCCCCTACTTCATCTCCTCGCATCCTGCTTGCAAATTACAAGACATGGCCAAGCTTGCACTGAAAACAAAAAACTTAGGATATCGCCTCGAGCAAATTCAAGACTTCACACCAACGCCCATGACCTTGAGCACAGTGATTTATTACTCTGGCTTTAATCCCTATGCACAAGAAAAAGTCTATTGCGCCAAAAACAAAGAAGAGAAAAAAGATCAGCAGCGCTTTTTCTTTTGGTACAAAAAAGAAAATCGAGATTTCATTGAGCGAACTCTAAAAAAATTAAAACTAGGGTTTAAATTGTGAGACTCCCTACTCCCCTCATTAAAGGAGTTATCAAGAATCGCTATAAACGTTTTTTGACCGATATCGTATTGGAGTCTGGAGAAGAAATCACTGCCCACCTTATGAATACCGGCAGCATGAAAAGCTGTTGGGCGCCTGAAGACCAAGTACTCTTAAGCCATCATCCCGACGGCAAAAGAAAACTCCCCTATTCGCTGGAACTCATTTTTCATCAAGAAGGCTGGGTATTAGTGAATACGGGAATGCCCAATAAGGTTGTACATGAAGCATTGGCCGAAGGAATTATCTCTGAACTCCCCAAGCTTCAGCGCATCACCCCAGAACAGAAAGTGGGAAAAAGCCGCATCGACTTTGAGCTGGAAGATGAGCAAGGGAAAATCTCTTATCTCGAAGTTAAAAACGTCACTTTGAAAGATGAAAAATCAAGTACTGCCCTCTTTCCCGATGCCATTTCCACGCGCGGCCAAAAGCATTTAGAGGAGTTGATGGAACTGAAAGCAAAAGGTCTGGGGGCCTACATCTTTTTTCTTATCTCGCGCACTGACGTAGATAGCTTTACTCCGGCCAAAGAGATTGACCCACGTTATGCAAAACTTTTAAAAGAGGCAAAAGGCAAAGGAGTAGAGGTTCTCGCCTATCAAGTGGAAATCAATCCTCCGGAAATAAAAGTAAAGAACGCGCTACCCGTTTTGCTCTAGCTGTCGGCAAAAATCGTCAAATTCACTTAAGGCCTTGCTTAAATCCTGAACATCCATGGGATTTTGTTTTTGAAAGCCTTTAAAATCTTGAAAAGTCCCTTGCTTCATTTGTTGCCACTCTCGCATTTGAGGCGTCAAACCTCTTTTAACTAAAAGTTCGGCCATAAAGCGTGGATGAGGGCCATATTTGTGAGAACAGCCCTGCCCCGAAAAGATGAGCATTTTCAGCGCTTCTTTTTTAAGAGTATCTGTTTCACGGGCCATTAAACCACAAAAAGACTCCCCATCTTCAATGAGTAAATGAGAACAAGCTTGGCGCGTATTCTCTCCCAAATAGATGGCAAGAGGACAGGGAACACGCTGGCAACACCATGCGCAATGTATACAGGCAATGTGATTGAAATTCTTTTCCATTAAAATAGTCTAGTCCCAAAAGAAAGATAAAGAAAGTTTGCCATTTAGTTTTTATTTTCTACCATTACTATCATGAAATATTTAATTCTTTTGACACTCGTATTTTCAAGTTCACTCTGGGCCTCGCAATATCCTGAGCATTGGTGGAAGTATGTAGATCCTGCCCATGCCCCCTCTTGGGAGGTCTTGCCCCAAGAAGCAGCTCCTGGACAAGTGGTACTATCTAAAAGAAATGAATTAGGCATCCTTTCCAACTTTGCCGCAACTTCTTTTACCATAGATAGAAAAACTTATGCGTCGGTAGAAGGTTTCTGGCAAATGATGAAATATCCTGAAAATGCCAAAGATCCTCGTGCGACCTATCCCGGCATCAAATGGAAGTTCACGCGCGCAGAGGTTGCGGCCATGACAGGTTCTGCCGCCAAAAGTGCCGGTTCTGCCGCCAACAGCAATATGAAAAAAATGGATATCTCTTGGGTGAGCTATCGTGGAGAAAAAATCAATCCTTTTACTCGCATAAAAGGCGCTCACTATGACCTTATCTATAAGGCTCAATGGAAAAAGCTCTGCCAAAACCCCGACGTCTATAAAGTCTTGATGAGTACCGGAGATTTAGAACTTATTCCCGACCATGAAATGTCGGCTTGGGCCTACCCTTCTTGGCACTACAACAAAATGTGGATGAAGATTCGGGATGTCCTGCGACGCTATAGCAAAACTCAAGCTTGCAAAGACGTCTAATCGACACCGCTAAATAATTTATTGCGCACAGGAAACAGTGTTGAATACGGATAGACAATCTCGAGGATTCCTTTTACTCCCTTAATTTCAATTTTATTTTGCACACACCAAACTCGCTCTTGCGGAGGAACAACCCCCACAAAACTAGGATTAATTTCCGTGCGAACATACTCCGCTCGGATCGCATCAATAGGAGACCAAGCTTCTTGTAAATCATCGATAATCATTGTCGCGACAGCTCTTAAAAGAGATAACTCAATCGAAGTAAATTCTTTGCTCTCATCAAAAGATGAAATCGCACCTTCACCTCCCGCTAACAAATCAATAATGCAATAAGAAAGGATATTATCCAATTTAATCAAAACTGGTCCCTCGAGAGAATGTAGGCGCAAAATGAACATACAACAATGAAGAGGCTGCTCATCCACCCATTCACCAAAAGAAAGACGGCACGAAGAATGAGAAATAGTGCTAATTGTTCGTAGATGATTTGATAAAGAACAGCGAAAAGTCCGCACAAAACGTTCATTCAAGATTTCCAAAATCGGAAGTTCATTATCGGCAGTACTAAAATTATAAAAATCAATGGAGTTTTTCATATTAGGAGTTTTCATGCTTCCCCCTGTTTTTTCATTTGCTGTTGAACAAGAGATACAAAATTATCTCCCCCTCTCTGCTCACATTTTACTTTGCGAAAAGCAGCAAGTTCTATTTTCAAAGTCTGCGCAATAGTTTGAATGACCTTTTCATCGACAGACTGTAAAGTTCTCATTCTTTGCAAAATATCATCCAAAACATCCAAGTGCCCCAAAATTTCAGCAACAAATGAAGGCGACAAAAAAGAAAGAACAAGTGCAATAACTTGAGGATGTTCCTTATCAAGAAAAGAAGCCAAATGTTCGGCATCAATTTCACTTAACAACGAAGTCATATCAATATCACTTTGAATAAAAGAATCGCGCTCAGATTGATATTCTTTGTAGTATTTGGATATCGTGGTGAGACTTCCTGAGCCCAAATACTCTCGAATTTTTTTGACGCTAACAGCTTTTCCTTGTCGCTCTAGCTCTTCTACGGCCCATATAACATCTGATTTTTTTAAATGCGAAGAAACCATACCCCCTCCAAGAGCTGTAACAAGTGTAACATGATACGATACACCAAAATACGCCCAAATCACGAAAAAGGTTATGATTCAATAAAAACAACTAGTTCCACTTGAAAATCTTGTTCCCAAGAATAAGAGTCGCTACCCCAAATATTCCCAAAACAAGAAGACGCCAACTCAAAAATCCCCAAGTGACTCCCTCTAGGGCAATCAGCCTCAGGGCATCCGTCACCAAACTTAAAGGAAGAAATTTTAAGGGCGGTGCAATCCAATCAGGAAAATTCTGATAGCTAAAAAAGACTCCACAAATGATAACCATAGGTGAAGTAAAAGAATTAATTAGCCCTGAACCAGTTTCTGGGTTACTCGTGCGCGAGCCAAGTAAAATGGCAAAACCACCAAAAGCAAAAAAGGCTCCAGTATAAATGAGTAGAAAAGCAAAAAGACTACCCACTAATTTAAAATCAAAAACAAAATAAGAAACCGTTAACAAAATGGAAACGTTGAGCAATCCAAAAAGCCAACGAATCGCAATCAGCGACAGCAAAAACTGCCATTTGCGCATCGGTGTCGCAATCAAACGACGCAAAAGACGGCGCGACCTTTTTTCAATAAGAGCATAGCCCACACCCCAGAGACAAGACATCATCAAATTCATGCTTATAAGACCCGGGATCAAGTAATCCACATAGCGAGTACCTGGAACGAGCAATGAAACAATTCGATTATCATCCTCCGCCTTGCTTTGCTCTAAAAGAGGACGGACTAAATAAAATGCGAGCTTGGCATTTTGATTGCGAAGATCATAGTGATAAGCAAAGTCTTTTTCGCCTTTCACCAATAGCTGCACCATTCCGCGCTTTAACAAAATTTTTTCATCACTCTCCTGACTCGCAATATATCCGACAAAGCGAAGCTTTCCTGCTGTTGAGTCCGAGGTTTTTTTCTCCCAACGCTCAACAAGAAGGCCATCTTGATCCAAGGGAGCTAAAGGCTTAAATCCCCTTTCCTCAAGAATATTTTCTTTTGCCACGGCAAAAGAAATCGTCTCTTCATTTTTTTGATTAAAAGCATAGCCCAATCCTATTGTAAGAAGAGAAGGAAAAAAAACGACCCAAAAAAGAATTTCAGGTGAGCGATAAATCTCTTTAAAATGAATCCCCATCAACCTAAACAACACTGTCATCAGACAATCTCCTTCCTGTCATGTTGAGGAAAATTTCATTAAGATCCTTATGACCACTTTCCAAAAGTAAAGATTCTAAGCTTTGGTCTTTGAGAATGTGCCCTTGATCGAGAAGCACAATGCGCTCACACAAAACCTCAGCCTCTTCCATATAATGAGTTGTTAATAACAAGGTTGTATTCCCTGCATCCTTGAGTTCTTGCAAAATATCCCATATCTCACGCCTCGCCTTAGGATCAAGTCCGGTGGTTGGCTCATCCAAAATGAGTAGTTCTGGATCATTTAAAAGAGCAATTCCTAGTGCCAAACGCTGCCGCTGCCCACCAGACAAAGTCATAGAATAAGCATTGCGTTTATCCTGCATCCCAATACGCGTAAGGATCTTTTCAACGACTTCGTCTCTCACTTTAAAAAAGCTAGCAAAAAGACGCAAAACTTCAAAAACAGTACAACGATCAAAGAAAAAAGTTTCCTGAAGCGAAAGCCCTAAAATTTTTTGAATATCCTTAAAATTTTTTTTCCAAGTCATTCCATTGATGTGAACGTCTCCACTATCGGGCTTTTGCAACCCCTCGATAATTTCAACTAAAGTAGTCTTACCTGCACCATTGGGACCAAGTAGTGCTACAAACTCACCGCGCTGAAGATCGAGACTAACGCCGCGAAGGGCCTTCACGGTTTTGAAAGTTTTATGAATATTCTTTATACTCAAAAGCATAAGCGGTCCCACTTTGACACCAATAATATAAATATCTTAGCTCATTTTTTTTAGTCTTCACACTTTTAATTTCATATCTTTTCCCCTATAAATTTATTGGGGCAATTATTTACTTTAGGAGAATTTTATGACGACAGCGGTTACAACTGGCAAAGAGTGGTTTGGTCATCCCCGTGGCCTTTTCTTTTTATTTTTTACCGAAATGTGGGAACGTTTCTCTTATTATGGAATGCGGGCCATCCTCGTCTACTACATGACCAAAGAACTTCTTTTCTCACAAGAATGGTCATCTCAAGTTTACGGTCTCTACACTGGCTTAGTTTATCTGACTCCTTTTTTCGGAGGTATTATTGCTGACCGCTATATTGGCCAGAAAAAATCAGTCACGATTGGCGGTATCTTAATGGCCATTGGGCTCTTCCTTCTTATGGCAAAATCGCTATTCTATGTTGGACTATTTTTTCTTATCCTCGGAAATGGTGCTTTTAAACCCAATATCTCAACTCAAGTAGGAAGTCTCTATCCAGATGGCGATTCTCGTCGCGATGGTGCTTTTAGTATTTTCTATATGGGCATTAATCTTGGTGCTTTCTTCTCCCCTCTCATTTGCGGAACACTTGGTGAAGTTTATGGTTGGCACTGGGGCTTTTTCTCTGCCGGCATCGGAATGCTACTTGGTCTTCTTCTTTATATGTACGGCCAAAAACATCTGGCACAAGACAATGTCTCTAAAAAGAGAGCAAATGATGAAGCTGCCGAAAAAATCGCCATGTCTATTCCTGAAAAGAGACGCATTATGGCCTTAGGTGTACTTTGCTTTTTAAATATTCTTTTTTGGGCAAACTACGAACAACAAGGAAACACATTAGCTCTTTGGGCCGACACCAATACAGATCGCATAATGTTCGGTTGGGAAATGCCTGCTTCTTGGTTCCAATCTTTTAACCCTGCGATGATCTTTATTTTTACTCCGATCATTACTTGGTTCTGGTCTTTGCAAGCAAAACGCGGCAAAGAACTTTCCTCTGTGGCAAAAATGTCTGTGGGTTGTATTTTGTTGGGCCTTTCCTTTTTAATTATGATCCCTGCGGCACGCAGCTATGGAGCTGATGGACAACTTGCTTCTCCTCTTTGGCTTACTTCTTTGATTTTTGTGGCCACCATCGGAGAACTTTATCTTTCACCAGTTGGACTTTCTCTCGTTACCAAGCTTGCCCCTAAACGCATGGTTTCCATGTTAATGGGAATGTGGTTCCTTTCTTCTTTCTTCGGAAACTACCTATCGGGATTTATTGGAACTTTTTGGGAGAAAATGAGTAAAGAACAATTCTTTATCATGTTGGCAATTCTTTCCATTTCTGCCGGAATTGCCATGCTTCTTATCATGAAACCGCTTAAACGCGCTATGCAAACAGAAGATTGTTAAATTTGATAAAAAAAAGGGAGCCAATTGGCTCCCCTTTTTTTATTCTTTCTTTTCACAAAGAGCTTTCACTCGTTCTTTATTGGCATTGAGTTTTGCCAAACGATCTGAAGCTGAATCTTTATACTCTGAATAAGTCACAAAATTGCTGCCATCTTTATGTTCTTCCATAATTCCCGTTTGCTCAGCTTCGACACGATTAATAAAATCTTCCATATTCAAAAGGTTTCCAGAAAAGACTTCTGCACTAGTTGCTTCATAGTCTCTCGAGTCAGGAGTATTTTTATCTTGTAAAGCATTGCGCACAAGTTTCCCATAATTGCCCATGGCATTCCAATAACTATCAAGTCCTTTGGTGATATTTTTTAGTTCCATATCAAGTTGGGTATCTTTATCCAAATTGAACTCTTTTTTCAGATCCACAATCATCTTCTGCATTTCTGCTTTTTTCTCAACTTTGCGCTCCAAAAAGAGCTTCATCTCAGACTGAATTTCTTCTTCCGATGTCTTTCCATTTTTAGAAACAAAATTTTTATCGCGATTTTGCTTGTCTTTAAAAAACTCACCTTGCGCAAGGTAAATTTCACGCAGCTTATCTACAAAAGAATCGCAATTATCATTCCCTCTTTGCTCACAACGTTTCTTGATCGTTTTAAATCTTTTCTTGGAAAAAGAATTTTTGAAATCTTTCGCATTATCTTCGTAGAGTTTATTATACGCATTTAACTTTTTATTCTCTTTGGCATCTCCTTCGATCTTATCTTCTTTTTTCTGTTTCAGTGCGGTATAAGTCAAGGATTCATTATACAAGCTAATAATATCACGACGGAAGGCGTCTAAATCTGTTTCATCTTGCCAAATTGCATCAACCACACTTTGAAGATTGTGACACATCATACGCGCATCTTCTTGGTCCTTAAGATCAAACTTTTTCAACTGTTCATAGAAAGATACCAACTCTTTGCCCGATTCAAATCGTTGCTGAAAAATAGGCAAACAAGCAACTGCCGTTTCATACTCTTTCAGTTTTTCCTTATAGTCTTCCTCATAAAACTCTTTACTATCTTTATAGTAAGCTTCCTTTACTTTTTCGATACAAGAATCAGTGGCCAGCAACTCATCAAGAACCCTCGACTCTGTTAATGCATTTTTCTTTGTTAAGCCCTCTTTCTGCTTGGTAAGTAATGCTTCTTTTGACTTCATACTCACACGGTCTAGGCGAAGGCCTTTAGTATATTGCAATTGATTGGCAACTTCTTCTTTGTAAATCTTAGCAAAATGAGGATCCCTCATCAGCTCTTCTTCACAAACTTCAACAAGTTTTTCCTTAGAAAAAACAGCAAGTATATATTCCTCATCCATTCGATCCGGATCGTAAGGAACAGGTTTACCTTGATCAATTAGCCACTGTGCATATTTGGCATCTTTTTCAGCATCTCTCATGTCGGAAGCACCATGGGCAATGGCCAAGTCAATATAATCCTGTGGCTTACTTAAATAATCCTCAAGACTGACTCCCTTATCAATTAGACTTTGCAGACCATCGAGCATTTTATCCAAAGCTTTCATGTGCTCATAGAGGGCCATATTCTTTTCATCATACTTGCTCTTTACTTCATTGAAGTTATTGTACAAGTTGATAATTCGTTCTCTTCTATTCTTTCCACTGATTATGTTGAACAAAGCTTTTGCCCCAGCAATAGAGCCCTCAACAATACCATTTGAAATAGCATTCAAAATTTTATTGGCAGCTTTAGTCACAACGAGGGCCCCAACACTGGCAACAACAGGATGATTTCCCGCAAACTTAACCAGCTTATTGTCCCCTAATTTATCAAATGCACTAAGATCGATATCACCCAAGCCTGAAAGCATATCGCCGACACCATCTAAGCTACTAAAAAGATCGCCTAAACTTGAAAAATCAACTCCGGCCAAAGAATCCCCGAGAGTACTGAAACCAGCAAGAGCGTCACCCATCGCACTGAGATCTTTTAATCCATTAACAATTTCAACAATATCCTCTTCTGTTAGATCATCCAAAGAAGTAATGTGTCCATTATCTTCACTGCCGTCACCACCATCATCAGCTCCCCCCTCATCAGATCCACCTTCTTCATCTTGCGCCTTAGCTTCTTGAATAAGAATACCAAGCTCCCAAAAGCGCTTGAGGGTTTGATACCAAGAAACTGCTTTGGTTTTAAAATTCAATTTATCGCGATTGGCCAAACTGTGTTGAATCGCACGAGTTTCATCTTCTAAAAAGCTACGATATCCATAACGATAATTGGCAATAGAGTAATTAAAAGTCTGATTATTTTGAGAAACATAAATTCGAAAAAGCTTACCTGTCAGCTCACTTCGTCCTTCGTAGACAACATCTTTACCAAACATGGAGCGCTTCCAACTCTTCACGCCATAACTTTTATCCATACCTTGAATAAATTCATCGGGATTAACAAAGCCCTCTTGCTCACCTTTTTCAATGGTATTAAGAGTAATATCACCAATACTATAAAATGATTTTTTGCGAGTCATATAGCGCCGAAAAAGCTGAATTGTCTGCTTTTTGCCAGCAATGGTGAACTCCTTCTTTTCTGTCCCCAACCACTTTTTAGTAAAGCCCACATCTGTTTTGGCCCATACACTAGTTAGAGAGAATAGCACCGCTAAAACCATAAAAAATAATCGTGCAAACATAATGTTTTGCTCCTCGCCAAGGGAAGTTATACGCAGATCTTCTCGGCAAGTTTTCATTAAAACTTTAATAATTCCTATAACTTCCCCGATCTAAAGAAACGGCCACAAAAAGCCGATAAGTATCTGACTTATAAGGAGAGCTTTCATGAAAATGCTACCATTAATTCTACTATTTCTTCCTCTTTCTCTGCATGCGCAGATCAATATTGGAGGATGTGAAATTGATCTTCCGGGCTCAACCAGCTCGACGACCTCAGATTTAATAGGTAGTGGAACTGCCAAAATTATCAGCCTTGAAGCAAAAGAAGCCGTTGTACCGCTGATTGAAGCGCCTGAAGGAGAAGACCCCTTTTCGGGAATAGTCAATTTTGACCCTAAAATTGATTATACCAATCCCAGCGCATCGACGGTAGATGTCCAACTAGAAGATGATATTCAGCTCTATCAAATAATGGATCTTCTAAAGAAGTTCAAGGGCGTAAACACTGCAACAGATATTTCCTGGAAAATTGAAGCTCAATTGGATGCCAGCTCCTTCTTCTCAAGTCTTGAAGCTGAAGCAAAACTTAAATCAGATTTGGGAGGTGGAACACAGTTAAATTCAGTCCCCTACACTTTTAATAAAATCACGATTGGAAGCTATGTTTACGATAACTTTGTCAAATATGGATACTTTGAACATCGTTTTAGTGATAAAGAAAAACCTGACAATTATATTCTAACGCTCGAAAGTGGACTTGATGAAAAATCGGTCGCGGCACCTGCGAGCTCTAACTGGCAAGCTGTTCTTGAATGTTTGATGGGAAAAGAAGTTGTTACCAATATGGAGGCAAACATTAGAATGGAGTTTCAACCTCTTGATGCAGAAGGAAATGCCCTTCCCCGCAAACGCTATGGCACAATGAACTTTAAAATCACAGATCGAAAAGTTTACAGTAAGTACATTGTCGACAAGCCCGATGTCATGAGTAATCTTCCTGAAGAATATCAAAACACTGAATTTGAATACGGAGGAAGCAAAATTTCAATTGCCGATGCACCTCCAGAATTTTTCCATTTTGAAATGGATTTTGATCCTCAAACCTGTGTTAAATTTACAACTCAAACCCGTCCAATAAGTGGTTCATTTACGGCGGAGGTGAAAAACACTCTTCCCGGAGAAGACTTTCAAGTCAATCTGGGATGGAATACAGAATCAGATTCGGGAGAGAAAGATGACTATTTTTATATTCGCCGCCTAAAATTAGCGTCTTCAGAAACATCATCTTCTTCTAATCCAACAACAGGTGGAGAAGAAACCCAAGCTCCGACCACTGAGGAACTCTGCGCTAGCGCAGAAGAAGTTGCCTCAACTCGCGTCTACAAGGTCCAAGAAAATGTGGCCCAAACAGGAAGTCAGTACGGTGAAACAGATAATATTCCAAACTCCAACCAAGAAAGTGATTTTGGAAACTATCTATACTGCCTATATCACAAAGACAAATATCTTGAATCAAAAACAGTGACTATTGAAAAACCCCCAATATCCTTTATTATTGAATCGGTTTATCCCAATCCTGTTGATAGTGGAGAACCTTTTTATCTTAGAGTCAAGAGTTCGCAACCTGGATATATAACCATTCCTTTGGTTGATATGAAAGGAGCAATCGTGGGACAAGCTCGGGTTCTCGCCAATGCGGGAGAGACTGATGTTCCGCTAAGTTTTTCTGATTTTGCAGGGGCTTCCCCCGCTTCTGGCGTTTATATTATGCAGTTTAATTTTGAAAGTATTCTCAAAGAAAAACTAAGGGCCCAGGGAAAAACATTTAAAATTGTAGTCAAATAATTACCAGCGGTGCTTTGGATAGCGCCGCTTCATTTCCTTTCTAATTTCTACATAGGAACCATTCCAAAAGGATTCCAAGTCGTTTGTCACTTGAATCGGTCTCCGATTAGGCGCAAGTAAGGACATCTTTAACTTTAGCCGCCCCTGCATGACGGTCGGAGTTTTTTGAATATCTAAAACATTTTGTAAAAAGGTTTCCACCATTGGCCCATTTTCAGCATACTCTATTTTGGCTTTGCGCCCAGAAGGGAGCAGTAAGTAATCTGGCGTGTAGTCATCCAAAATTCCTTTTTCAATTTCACCCAACTGCTCTTCAATAAAAAGTGCAAGACTTTTTTCTTTTAGTTCATTTAAGGACTGATATCCTTCGCAAATCATAGCGACAAAGAGGTCAAACATTTCGCCTTTAAAAACAGGACAATTGTGCTCAATCATAAATTCATCGAGTAGAGCAATTTTAGCATGGTAGCGCTCTAAAGCATCTTCATCAGCAAAAGGGTAAGGCCAATTGGCCCGCAATAAATCACAAAGCAAAATGCTGTCCTTTGCTCCCCCTGCGATATTCCCCTTGAGTGTTTCTATTTTTATTTTCCCATAAAAAAGTTCGAAAAAAACTCGATTTTCGCCTTTCTTCTCATCAAACTCAGAAACCATTTCTTTTTTTAAAAAATGAGCAGGATCTTCCTTCAAAAGATTTTTGTCGAGGCCTGATGCCATACGAATTTGAATGCCACGAGCAGCATTACCCTTAATATCTTCCTTGCCGTCAATTGCAATAAAATAATCTGGTAAATGAATAGAGAGCACAGATTTTTCATCCAAGCTTCCGCCTTTTCCCTGACAAAAATTATAATACACTATGCCTTGCTTATTAACTTTGGCTGATTTTCGTTTGATACCAATTCGGTCTGGATAAGTATAGAAAAGTGCGCGATTAAGTTCTTTGGACTTTGTCGGCAAAAGCTTTTCTTTTTGAGGCGAAAGCATTTGAAATAATTTTTGGATACGCTCAACTTTTTTCAGATCAATAAGGTAATGCGCATTTTTTAACTCTCCTCGCAAGTAATCCTTAATCAGCTCAATCTGAAAAACTAAATCGCAAGAGACATCTTTTTCATCGTAGTGGAATTGCCGTAGAATAATTCCCTCACTGATTAAGCAAGCGGCCCAAAAAGCATCCTCTTCACATTCAAATTCCTCTCCCGCTAAAATAAGGCTGGCAAGACGTGGAGGAAGAGGGATTCCTCCCATACGAGATCCCTTAGGTGTAATATTTAATTGAGAATCAATAGCACCTAATAGTTGCAATTGCTCATAGGCTGATTGCAAATCTTTTTCGCAAGGAGCGTCAAGCCAAGTCAGATCTTCAAGTCGAAAGCCAAGGCTTAAAACATCGAGAACGAAGTTAGAAAGCTCTAGTCGGAGGATATCGGGTTTTAAAAAATCATCTCTCAGAGAAAAATCCATTTGAGAATAGAGGCGATAGACAACCCCTGCTTGAGTTCGTCCTGCCCGCCCGGCCCTTTGAGTAGCTGAAGCCTTGGAAATGCGCTGAACATCCAAAGTCGGCATGCCACTCCAGGGAGCATATCCAGAAACCTTCGCAAGACCTAAATCAATAACTCCCGTAATATCTGGTAAGGTCAATGAGGTTTCGGCGACATTAGTGGCCAAAACGATTTTTCGTCGACTACTTTTTTTAAAAACTTTTTCTTGTTCTTGAGGTGAAAGACTTGAGGCTAATGCTAAAACTTCGACACCATACTTTTCTTCAAGAGGACGTAAGCGACTCTGAGCCGAACGAATTTCCCCCAGCCCACTAAGAAAGACGAGAATATTTTTTTCACAGCGTCGATCATGCAGCATCTGTTCGACACTTTCTGCAAGTTTATCTTCCAGCAAAGAATTTCTATGTCGAATTTTCCCCTCTTCAGGAGCATGGTATTCTATTTCAATGGGAAAGGGATTGCCGGGAATATCAAAGACTGGAGTTTGCTCCCCCAAGAATTTTTCCAATTTTTGCGTATCTAAGGTGGCCGACATAATTAGAATTTTAAGATCAGGTCTCCTTGTTTTCTGTAGATGAAGTAAAAGACTCAATGCCTGATCGGTATAAATATTGCGCTCATGAAATTCATCGAGCACAATTACCGAATAATCCTGAAGTTCACTATCCTGCAGTAGCATCCGCACAAACAAGCCTTCTGTGATAAAAAGAACTCTTGTTTGATCTGATAATTTTTTATCGTGACGAATTTGATAGCCAACTTGCCCCCCTGCGGATTCTTCCAACAACTGGGCACTAAACTCTGCCGAAAGTCTAGCAGCTAAACGACGCGGCTCTAGAACCAAAATCTTTCGAGGGAAATGGGATATCAAGGAAATAGGAACTCGAGTTGTTTTACCTGCCCCAGTACCAGCCTTTAACAAAACAACGGGAAATTCTTTTACAGACTGAACAATTGATTCAAGCTTCTCTAACATGACCTAAAAAACAACAAATCCGACATTGAAAGCAATTGAATGTTCTTTAGACCCAAGCTCCTCAATTGATTGTTCTTCTATCACCGTTGTCTCTCGCCATTCTGAGCCATCTACAACTGTTCCCTTATAGTACTCCAAATAGCGATAAGTTATCTCATAGTAGTAATAATCCTTCTTCCAAAAATCACCTTTGGAAAAAGCGATTCCCAGTAGAAATCCTCTACCTTCAAATTGAAGGTTGTTTTCTTTTTTAAATCTTCCACCTTCGATCTCTAAATCATTGCGATCAAAAGCAAAAACTGTCGTCAGACCAAATTGTGGTCCTCCATAAATACTCCAAGCTGACTTTTCTGCGGTTCTCCAAGAGTAACTTACGACTGGTCCATATGAAATAGAGCGAGTCCAAAAGTCACCTTTAACAACACTATCTTGGACATGTATTTCCATATCTCCAACTAAGCCTAACATCATGGCTGAATAGAATCCAATCTGCCAATTGCCCATGCGATAAGTAAAATTGGTGGATAAGCTCGGACCAGTGGCTAACTTCGATCCTCCATCCTGGATACTAAAATAGGTTGCCCGAAGCCCTGCACTGGCCCGCAAAGAAAACATATCTGACCAGTGTTGATCCTCAGCTGCCCAAAGAGAACAAGAAAAGAAAAATAAGACAAATCCAATAACCCTCATCAAAACTCCGTCCCCAATGACAGCCCAGCAAGTTTTCCATCTTGAACTTCAGGCTTCATATATCCTCTCTTTCCTTCAAAGAAAGGAAAAAGAGACCAAGGGTTGATGATATGTCCCAACACTCTTAAATACATTTGATCGCGATTGAGCAAATAGAGAGAACTTTCTTCTAGCACAACCCCCAACATACTTCCAAAAACAGGAGTGTGATAAAGATCTTGAGCACTCGGCGGTTCAGTATAAATCTCGACAGTAAACTCAAAGAGAGCTGAGGAAAGACTGGTTAGTAAAAAAGAATTTAAACGAGTATAGCCATTGGCCCGGTAGAACAAGAACATCTGACTTCCCGTCAGAGGGTGAACAAAAAGATTCCAAAAATCAGAATCCATATCAAAGACAACTCGACCAAAATTATGGCGATAATTTTCCATTGATCCATGATCGCGAATGAAGTCAGGCTGAGAAACAAAATAAGCACCCCAAGTGATTCCATACATAATCGACACATATTTGGTTGTTTCTTGCCAAGTATGGGTTCTATCTTGATACTCGTAATGAGCCCGCTCGGCCCAAACAGGCTGAATCGCCCATAGGAGAAATAATATAAGACCAAATAATCTTCTCATATCAGAATCTTAGCAAAACCGACTAATAAAATACAGTAATTATTTGGTAGAAAAAAAAGAAAGGACTTAGCTTATTTTTCAAGTCAAAATAGAGTTTTACATCATCAAGGAGTTAGAAGATGTCCTACCTATTAAAAAGTCTGCTCATTTGCAGTTTCCTTATCCCTGCTGCATTTGCGCAATATTTTCAGGTTATTAGCTCAAATCCTCAAGACTGGAAGTACATCCATCAAAACTACAAAACCTTCTACCAGAAAAATAGGATATGGATAGTTGAAGAAAGCAAAGTCAAAGCAGATCTTCGTCTCCTGCGTCCCATCACCCTTTCAGAAGTTAAATTTATCCCCTCTTCACAGGTTCGCAAAGCGACAGTCCATCCGCGCATTCGCCAATTAAGTAATGAAGTTGATCTCAATAGAATAAAAGAGCATATGGAGCGCCTCCTCTCGGTAGAGTCTCGCAGTATGGGAGCAGAAGGCAATAAATGGACACAAGATTACATTAAAAATGAATTTGAAGCTCTGGGATTTCCCGCAGAGAAAAAATGTTATCGCAGCTATTACGGAAGTGAATATTGCAATATTATCGCTCACAAAACAGGAGTCCAAAAAGACGCCAAAACCATTATGATCATGGGACACTTTGACACTGTCGGCCGACCCTATGCCGGTGCTGATGATAATACTTCTGGGACAATTGGCGTTTTGGAATTGGCCACGATACTGGCTCAGATTCCAACAAAACATAATATTGAGTTTATTGCTTTTGATGCAGAAGAAAGAGGATTATATGGTTCAAAAGCTTATGCCAAAGAACTAGAGACTCAAGGTCTGCTGCAAAACTATCGCCTGGCCTTGAATATGGATATGATTGCTTTTAACAAATCAGATATCATTTCGATTGAAACTGATGCCGCTTATGAAGCTGATGCGCAAAGATTGGCATCACTCATTCAAAGCCTAACCACTTATAAATCAGAAATAAATACACCAGCGTGGGGATCTGACCATGCCTCTTTTACCAAAAAAGGTATTTCTGCACACTTGACTATTGAGGACTGGGATAACCACAATCCTTGCTATCACCAGAGCTGCGATACTATCGATAAACTAGACTGGAACTTTTTTGAAAGCATCATTCGCGTAAACCTCGCCATGGTCCTAGAGACGGATCTTAAAAATTAGATTTATCACACAGCCAAACGATCTGATGGGGCAATAAGCTTAGCTTAATTTGCCCCTTTTCTTTTTCAATCTTTAGATCCGATTTTAAAAGATCACAAGGATCTTTCAGATTAAATTCATCGCCAAAGCTCAAGTCGACAAGTTCCTCACTAATATTATAGAAAATCAGTACAGGACGTCCTTCTTCAGGAATCCGCGCAAATGACCAAACTCGCTCATCAAAAGAAAAGTCTTTTTTATCACTATTGGGGCAAAAAGCTTTTTCTTTTTTACGAATTGCCAGAGCATCACGTAACAGCTCAAGAAATTTTCGCCCATGAGATTGAGGTGAAATTAAATTATTAACTTCATCTTCAGTAAATTTCTGACGATTGATGCGTCGGTTAATGCCACTCATCTCGACACCTTCTTCCCAATTAAATGATCCCAATAAATTGTGAAAATAAACTCCGGGAAGACCAGGATAAGAAAAACTTGCAATATGAGATGCCACAACCTTGTTGATATTTTCATCGTCCGTTTTATGGTAATCCCATAAGAAGCTAGACCAAGTGATATTTAATTCATAGGGAGTCTGAGTACCATCGGGCAGTGATTTATAATTAACCTTCCCTCCTCGCTCTTTGGCCCAATCAGCTAAATGAGATAAATCCTCTTGGGGGACAATTCCTTCTAAAGGGCGTACTCCAATTCCATCATGAGTCGCAGTAATGTTAAAAAAAGAGGTCTCATGATTCGGGGGCATACACATTTTAGACCACTCATGAAGATAATTGGCCTTACCGAAAAAATTGGCATGCAAAATAAGTGGTGCCAGTGAGAAATTATAAATCAGATGAGCTTCATCTTTACCATTGCCCCAATAACTGATGTTTTCCTTGTGAGGGACATTGCTTTCTGAAATGAGAATGAAATTTTTTTCCAAGGCATCTGTCGTTAAGCGAAACAATTGAAGCAAGGCATGAGTTTCTGGCAAGTGAGAACAGTTTGTTCCCAACTTTTTCCAAAAGAAAGGAACGGCATCTACACGAATAATAGATGCCCCTTCTTCGTAGTAAAACATAAGAATATCTAAAATTTCCAAAAGGACTTTAGGATTACTAAAGTCCCAATCAATCTGGTCTTCGCTAAAGGTCGTCCAGCACCAACGCCTTCCCTTTTGCGTTTCAAATGGCGTAAGTACAAAATGAGTCCGAGGTCGTGTAACCTTTTTTATTTCTTCTAAAAATTCTTCTTTATTCTTTTGCTCATCTGTAAAGCTCATAAACCAAGCGTATGTATCTGGGTCTTCTATCCAATCTTTAAAATACTGAGACTGAGCGGAAACATGATTAAAGACCCCATCGTACATCAGCTCAAACCTTGTCTTCTTTAACTCATTCCAAGTTCCATTTTCTTTTTCAATCGAGCGATAATCAATAACGGAAAAGCCATCATCACCACCGGAAGGGTAAAAAGGAAGAAGATGAACTCCACTTACAACATCACCCATTTCTTTTTCCATAAAAGAAAATAGCGCATTTAAGTGAGAACTCTTTTTACTTTTAATTTGATCAATATAAGAGATAAGAAGTACATCATGCTCAGACCAGAGCATCTTTCGCTTTCTTGTAATTCTTTCTCTGGCCAAATGAACGCGCTTTTCGATTTGTAGGCATAAATGACTATTTTGCTCACTATTTAGGGGATAAAGCACCGAAAGAATTTCTAGTAATTTTTTTTTGAAATTTTCCATGATTCTCCTTTAACCAATAGACATCAGCTATGCGGTCATTCTGCCCAATTACTTGACTAATTTTTTTCCATTTTAGGGTCAAGCTTTCAGCTTAGATGCCGTTAGGGGGTTATAACTAAATAAAAAAAGGACTGTAAATTATGGCATTGAGTACGCTAGATTGGATTATTATTAGTGCATATTTACTAGGCATGATCGGGCTTTCCATCTTCCTTTCTCGCGGACAACAAAACGGCAAAGACTACTATCTTGGAGGCAATGAAACTGGCGCATGGCCCATTGCGATTTCCACCATGGCCACCCAGTGCTCCACCAATAGCCTTCTAGGAGCACCTGCCTTTGTCGCATTCTCAGTAGGAGGAGGACTAGTATGGCTGCAATATGAAATAGCTGTGCCACTGGCCATGATTATCTTGATGATGTTTCTACTTCCTCTTTACCGCAATCTCGGAATCATCTCGGTCTATGGCTATTTAGAAAGGCGATTTGGCGTAGGCACGCGCATGACTCTCAGCACCCTCTTTCAATTTTTACGCGCTTTTTCTACCGGAGTGACAGTCTATGGTATTTCCATCGTCATTGAATACTGCACTGGCATCTCATTTGTTTGGGCAGTATTGCTTTTAGGAGTAATTACCGTCATCTATGACTCTATTGGCGGCATGAAGGCCGTTATCTATTCCGATGTTATCCAGATGATTGTTCTCTATGGGGCCATTATCGCCACAATTATTATTGCAGTAAGCATTTGTGGTGGATGGTCTGAGACATTTAGTACCTTTAGTTCCGATAGAATCAAGGCCATTGATTTTTCTTCCTCGGGATTTGACGGCAAAGACTTTTCTTTCTGGCCCATGCTCTTTGGCGCATTTTTTCTCTATATGTCTTATTACGGCTGCGATCAGACCCAGGTTCAACGGGAACTTTCCACCAAAAATGTCGATGATACCAATACATCCCTTTTTATTAATGGAGTTTTGCGTTTCCCACTAGTGTTGACCTATTGCCTCTTAGGGATTTGTATTGGCGCCTATGTCATGAAGCATCCCGATTTTGTCAATATGCTGCCCATGCGCTCTCAAGGCAATCCTAATTACAATCTGGCAGTTCCCGTTTTTGTCATCAAATATTTTCCCATTGGATTTGTAGGTCTCTTTATGGTCGGACTCTTCTCTGCGGCCATGAGCTCTTTGGACTCAACGATCAACTCCCTCTCCGCCACAACAATGCAGGATACTTTTAAAAGTTACTTCAAAATGACTTTTACAGAAAAGCAGGAACTTTGGACTTCCAAAGGGCTCACTGTTTTCTGGGGAACCTTATGTACTATTTTTGCCTTTTTTGTAGGCAATATTTCTGATTCAATTATTGTCTCTATTAACAAAATAGGCTCTCTTTCCAATGGACCAATTTTGGCAATCTTCGCCCTCGGAATTTTCACGAAACGCGTGGATGGCAAAAATGCAATTACAGGTCTTGTTGCGGGAGTTCTTTTGAATCTTCTCCTTTGGAAATTTGCCCCTAATATTTCTTGGCTGTGGTGGAACGTGATTGGCTTTTTAACATCTTTTGCGGTGGCATATACCGGCTCCTTTGTACACAGTATCCCCAAGACCCAACTACATGGACTTGTCTGGGAAAGAGGCAAAAAAATGGACTTGGGACTGAAAAAAGATTGGACTAAGCACTACTACTTTCTTGGAGGGTATGCGGTGGTCATCATTGGGGTTCTCATGTTGCTGGGCATTCACTAAACCGTACCAGAAAATGCGATGGAAAAAATAGCTCCCTAAATATTATTGCCATTTCTCTTCCAATGGACTCCCTTGATAACTTATTGCTATCGACGTAGAATGATTTTCTTCCTATAAACTTCTTGCCAAGGAAAAGAAATGTCCAGCAGCGAAAAATTTGAACTGGAAAAACTCAGTACCCAATGCTTAATGGAGACATCTTTTGCAGACTCTCTCTATCTCAAAGCTCCTGAAGATGTCAGAGTCAAAATGGAGAACTATCTTTGGGAAAAGGCCATGGAAGGAATTCTTAAATACATTGATGCCCAAAAGCATGACTTTGTCTGCGCTGATGAAACAAAAATCTCCTATATTGAAATAGGGAAGCCTGAAGAAGGAAAAGAATCTCTTGTTTTTCTCCATGGTTTTGGCGATCACAAAGAAAATTTTTTTAAAGTTGCCAAAATTCTTTCCTCTCATTTTCATATGATCCTCCCAGATCTCCCTGGCTTTGGAGAAAGCAGTAAAGAAATGGAGAGAACATACTCTCTCCCCAATTACGGAAAGTGGTTTAAAGAACTGGTTGAGCACAAAAGACTCCAAAGCTTCCACCTCATGGGTAATTCACTCGGAGGAGCTGCAGCCCTCTCTCTCGCGAGGCAAGCTCCTGAAAAAATTAAATCACTCAGCCTACTTGATACCGCGGCCATCTTGCCCCTCAACAATAGTTCTGTATACCATGAAATCAATGAAGGTAATGTCATGTTTAAGATTAATAATCTTGAAGAATTCAATTGCCTGCTCAATCGCGTTTTTGTCAATCAACCCTTTTTCCCGACCCCGCTTAAATTTCGACTTTTTAGAGAATACCAAGAGGGGCGCGAACGTTTTTTAAAAATCCTCAATGATTTTTTTGAAGTTCCAATCGGACAAAAGCGTCCTATGACAGATTACCTCGCTTATGCCTACAATGAAATCGTTCCAAGCATGGAATTTCCAAGTCTTATCCTTTGGGGAGAAAAAGATACTCTTTTCCCTCTAGAGTGTGCGGCTATTTTACACAGCAAAATGAAAAACTCTTGCCTGGTGGTACTAGAAGATGTGGGCCATAGCCCTCAAATTGAAGTCCCCAAAAAGGTTGCTACTCGCTTTTTGCGTTTTATCAACAAGATTAAAGACGCTCCAAAAGCATAAGTTCAACAGCACCTTTTTGATCTTTAGCCTGAATAATCTGCTTAAGCATAGCACGATTATCTTTATGAACGCCTTTGACAAAATTAGAAAGGAGTTGCTCCAAATCATATCCCTTTAGCGCTCCATTTTTCACATCCGCTTCAATCGCTTGTACCACTTGATTTAAGGCTCCCGAACGCCAGCTATCTTCGAGATATTTAAAATTTTCTTCATAAGAAAATTCCGATTTCATGCCTTTTATAATTCGTCGATTAAACTCTTTTCGATTATTACGATACATATCAAAAACATCATGGAGAGCAGTTTTTAACGCCTCTGTCTCTCCTGCGGGGTTTGAACTATCAAGCCAGTTATAAAACATGGCCACATCATCCCCCAGCTTATCAAGTCCCCCCGTCTTACGCGTTAGCACAAAAGTTCCCAACCAAGCTGCTTCAATATCCGTTAACCCGCAGGGCTCAAACTTCGGAGTAAAGGGAGAAATATCACCCCCTGCCTGAATAAGAAGGGCCCTTTCGTTATTCACAAAATCGTTAACAAAAACAACATTATCGGGGTATTTTTTGGAGTACTTCTCAAATAGTCGCGCAGCTGCTCGTCCAGCCTCATCGCCAGGCTGCCCTCCAACAATCACTCGTCCACCGTTAGCCACAATATCATCAATGGCATCGGCCAATATTTTGAGATTTTTTTGATCGACAAAGCGGGCAACTAATCCAATAAGTGGTTCATCTAACATCTGTTCTAAATCATAAGCACTCTTTTCAGGAAAATAAGTTCGCAGGGCCATCGATTTTATTTTGCGTTTCATATCAAGTGCTTGCTGAATACCTTCAATACTATCTAAATCTTGTCCATAGTTTAGGGGATAACGCCATTCCTGCCTGACCTCTTCCGGAATAATCTTATGCATTTTAGCAATCTCTTCATCGCTTTTGGCCCTTAGCATTTTGTGACCTGAAGCGTGAACTCCTGCTGCATCTTCTCCTCTTTCGAGGTATGAACGATAACCTCCTGCCATTCCATTTTCTTTTCCCTGAACATTTCCAAGATAACGTCCATCGTTGGGGATATAAACTTTTTCAGGAACGAGAGGACCACGCCCACCATTTTCTTTTCTAATCTTATTAAAGACTTCCTCTGGATTCATGCGTAATTCACTCATTCCATAATTGCGACTCACACCAATTCCCGCTGATCCAAATTTAGCCTCTAAATAACGGGCCATGCCGGGAAGAATTTCAAAATTGCCATCATAATTAAAATACTTCATATAGTCGTCAAAACTAACTTTCATAATATTGTTTAAAAAGAAATCATTCGCCTGAAAATCTCCCGTCGGAACCCCATAAGCATAATCGGGATGAGGAGCTCTTCCTGTACCATAGCCCTTAGTATAAAACCGCCCCGGATAACCGCCATTATGGATGGTAAGCCCAACTGACACTTCTTTGGGATCAACAAAGAATCCGGCCATGGCCGTATGATAATCATGGGCATGATAGATATTGGCATTATAGTGTTTTACTGTTTTAGCAATTGCCTGATTGTAGAGAGAATAGAAATAAGCATCATCCCATTCAGGGTGAGAGGCATCGAGAAGAGCAGGGCCATCTTCGGCGACATAAAGATTGCGTTCTGAATTGCGAATGGAGTGGCGCTTAAAGATGGGATGATCCACAATAAAAATATCGCCACCTTTCTCATGCTTTAATTTATAAAGCTTTATCCATTCTTCATCGTGACCAATTTGGATTTTAAAGCGAGTGACGTATTCTCCCTTAGGCATACCATCAAAAGAAGGGAAAACAAAGCCAACGGAACCTCCGCCCCTGTTTTTAAGATAACGAGGCATCTCATTGATCCAATCTTGAATCACAACACCAAGGCCTCCGACTTTACCATTGTATTCAACCCCATTTAATTGTATTTTTCCAAACTCCATCGCTGCCGTAATAATGCGAGGCTCTCGCTCGATCTCCAACATATTGGCAATTGCCTGACGTGTATTTTGACTTCCCTTAATCCAAGCAGTGCTTCGTTTAACAACCGCGCTTTTGGACACTTGAGATTCAAGCTGAACTGAACAAATTGGACTTGCGCCATAGACAGAAGAAAGAGAAAGAAATAAAACTAGAACAAAGGTCAAAAACAATCTAAAATTTAGCAAAAGGACTCCGAATCATTTTTAGTTAAATACATCTAAACTTATCGGAAAAATAGACAACAAACTTTATAACATATGAAAGAAATAACAGATCCAAAACAACGCACAACATGCTGGAATTGCGGTAGAAGAATAGAAATGTGCCTCTGCTCACTAGTGCAGAAATTTGATACGAATGCTCTCTTCTTTTTTTTGGTGCACCCTAAGGAATTTAGAAAAGAAAAAGTGGGCTCTGGCCGCATTTCCCACTCCTCTCTTCCTAACTCTATTTTTCATATGGGAATTGATTTTTCTCATGACAAAATAGTAAACGAAATTATTGATGATCCCAATAATTTCTGTGTCATTCTCTGGCCTGGCGAAGAATCTCTTCCCATCACTAATTCTTATATTATCGAGCAAGGACAAATAAAACGTCTCGTTGTATTCATTCTCGATGGAACCTGGACTTGCGCACGCAAGATGTATCGTCAAAGCTCTAATCTCCAAAAAATTCAAAAAGTCGCAATTTATCCTTCTGCGCCCAGTATATTTGTCATCAAACAACAACCACTAGAAAACTGTCTTTCCACTATCGAAGCACTTGTATATGTCCTTAAAGATTTAGAAAAGGCTGGACTAGAAAAAGAGGCAAATTGGGATGATATCCTTATTCCTTTTAAAAGAATGATCCAACAGCAGATTGAGATTAGCCAAGACCCCACTCGCAAAAGTTATCGCGGCAAACAAAGCTATGATCTTGAAGCAATAAAAAAGCGCGCCCAAGATGGGACGCGCAAGCGAAAATTATTCTAAATTTATCAAGATAACGATTCTACTTTTCTTTTGCTTTAATATTCATGCGAATCCCTGCTCCAACATAAACGGGATTGATTCCAATAATGTCTTTTCCGAATCGTAAAAATCCAGCAAAGCCAGAATCTTTTTTGGCCACATCCACTTGAATATCACAGTTCATAACCTGATCACCACTCTCCTTGCCAAACCAGCCCTGATATCCCACAACTCCGGCAGAAAGCTTTACATCTAAATCTTTAAAAAGATCTTCATCAAAAGCGATAAAACGAGCTTGATAGACAAATAAGTCATCTTGTCCTGTTTCACCTCCGATCTCTGCCGAAGATTTTTTATGGGTATCAAGCCCCCCAAAGCCAAAATTGGTGAATCCATAAAGGCGGAGCTTCTTTGATTTAATCAACTCACGCGTAATATCAATTGTCCCACTTCCTCCCATCGTATCGGTGTAGCGATTATTGAGATCATCTCCAGAAGTCGTCTTTAGAATAAGAGTTCCTCCAACCTTCAACTCTTTGCCATTGATCTTGGTATCGATAGCCTTAAATTTGGCAATAAAATCAAGATCGCCAAAATTAGAGCCGCTTTTTTCGCTGCCAATACGCTCCGCCTCTCCTTCATTCATCTTCCATTTTTCCCAAGTCATTCTTGCACCAAAGCTTGCCTTTGATCCTGCGCGAATTTCCCCCTGAGCATCAATAGTATGAGTAATGGAACCATGTCGATCCACAAAAGTAATCTCACTAAAATCAAGCCTAACATTTTCAGGAAGATCGACATCATTTACGGGAATTAAAAAAATACGATGAGAGTTAGGTCCATAATCGCGTGGTTGAATGTAATTGCGATCAACTGGCGCCAGTTTTTCTTGGGCCATTACGATAAAGGAAGTAATACCAAATAAAACAATCATCAAAATCTTCATGCAACTCTCCTGATCTTCACTTCTCGGAGAACAACAACAAAAACTTGAGCAAAAAGATCAGCTTTATTCTTCCTAACCGCCTGTTTTTTTGAATTTAATATTGCGCTTTTGTATGAAATGAATAACTTCGTCCATCTTCTCTCCGTGAATTTCGAGGAAATCATTCTTATAAGCTCCACCGACCCCCAGAGCTTTTTTGAGATCTTGTGCCAATTTTTTACACCATGATTTATTGCGAGGGAGACCTTTGATCTCAATGACAGTGCGCCCTTTCCCCGAAGTCAAACGACGCAATTCCAAACAAAGAGTCGCCTCATCCACAATAATAGTATCTTCTTGCTGATTTTTCTTTTTGCGCAAATCGCCCGCTTCATCTGACCAAACAATTCGACTGTCAGTCATAAACACTCCTAACGATGGGCCAATTTAAGAACATAGGAATAGCTCAAAGCCTGCATACGCTGCTGCAAACGATAATTATCTTTGATATCTGAAAATTCATAGCGACGTGGATTAGGCAAAATAACAACAAGCTTTTTCATGTCCTCAATGCTTAACTTACTCAGTTTTTTATTCATGCGATATTTAGCAGCGTCAGCGACTCCGTAAATACCATTGCCCCATTCGATATAGTTAAGATAGAGTTCCAAAATTTTCTTTTTCGGCAGAAAAAATTCCATTTCCAAAGTAAGCCACAGTTCCATGTATTTACGCGCTAAACTTTTTTGAGGCCAAAGCAACAAATTTTTCACAAGCTGCTGAGAGATCGTACTCCCCCCCATTGCATAAGTTCCACGGATTAAGTTTCTTTTGACGGCCATCAAAATAGCATTCGGGTCAACCCCCATATGACTAAAGAATGATTGATCTTCCAAAGCAACAACAAGAGAAATCAAAGGGCGAGGAATATCCTCATACTTCACATAATTCTTAGAAACTGCAATATTCTCTTGTCCTTCACTCCAGAGGCGGTAAAAACTTAAGGCCGAAAAATTGGGATGAATTTTGGAATAAGTGACTAGCCCAATCGCTCCATAAACAAGCAGAACCATATGGAACAATACAACAATAGCAATACAAATATTTAATAGCTTATTAAGCCAGTGAAATGGCCATTTCATAAAAAAAGTCCCAAGTAGTTAAAACTTGGGACGAGATATACGCCTCTTTCAAATAGAAGTCTAGCAATTTGGACTAGGCTTGCACTTTTTGCCAAGTATCGCGCAAGGTAACTATCCTATTGAAAACAGGGTGTTTTTCTTTGGAATCAATAGAGTCCACGAAGAAATATCCTTGTCGCTCAAACTGGAAAGCTGTTGCGGCCTTAGCATCGCGCAGACTTGGCTCTAGCATGACATTTTTAAGGGTTTTGAGAGAATTGGGATTAAGATTCTCCTTATAATCCTGATCTTTGCTGGAATCAGGAAGAGGAACATTAAATAGGCGATCATAAAGACGAACTTCAGCCTGATATGCCTCCGGAGCATAAACCCAGTGAATTGTCCCCTTAACCTTACGTCCATCAGGCGACTTACCACCTTTTGACTCGGGATCATAAGTACAACGCAATTCCACAATTTCACCCTGATCATTCTTAATAACTTCTTCGCACTTAATATAATAAGCATAGCGCAAACGCACTTCTCCACCAGGACGAAGACGGAAATAACCTTTAGGAGGCTCTTCCATAAAATCTTCCCGCTCAATATAAAGTTCGCGTCCAAAAGGAACAGGACGGTCACCAAATGACTCATCCTGAGGATGATAAGGACAATTCAAGATTTCTTTTTCGCCCTCTGAGTAATTAGTGATTACGACCTTAATTGGATCGATCACTCCCATCACACGAGGTGCAGTCATATTCAACTCTTCACGCACACACTCTTCGAGCATGCCCACGTCAATCCAAGATTCTTTTTTACCAACACCAATGCGATCACAAAAATTACGAACTGCGGCGGCGGGATATCCACGACGACGAATACCTGAAATGGTAGGCATACGAGGATCATTCCAGCCATCGACATATTTCTTTTCAACAAGCTCTAAAAGCTTACGCTTACTCATCACTGTATAGTAAAGATTCAAACGAGCGAACTCGATTTGTTGCGGATGACAAGGAGTTTTCAAAGTATCTAAGCACCAGTCGTAAAGCGGACGATGATCTTCAAACTCCAAAGTACAAATAGAATGAGTAATTCCTTCCATCATGTCGGAAATGGGATGGGCATAGTCGTACATAGGATAAATGCACCACTTGTCTCCTGTACGCTCATGAGTAACTTTTTTTACGCGATAAATAACAGGATCACGCATATTAACATTCGGTGACGCCATATCGATCTTAGCCCGCAAAGTCATCTTTCCTTCATCAACTTCTCCCGCTCTCATCTTCTCAAAAAGAGCAAGGTTTTCTTCGACGGTGCGATTGCGGTAAGGACTTTCTTTACCTGGCTCTTTAAGTGAACCACGATGTTTACGCATCTCTTCAGCATCCAGCTCACAAACAAAAGCTTTGCCCATTTTGATCAGTTCAAGAGCATATTCATAAAGCTTATCGTAGTAATCGGAAGCATAAAACATCTTGTCTTTCCAATCAAAGCCCAACCACTTGACGTCCTCAATGATGGACTCCATGTATTCGACTTCTTCTTTCGCTGGGTTGGTATCATCCATGCGCAAATGACAAACGCCCTTGTAATCACGCGCTAAACCGAAGTTTAAACAAATCGATTTGGCATGACCAATATGCAAATAACCATTGGGTTCTGGCGGGAAACGCGTCACAACGCGATCTCCATTTTTACCAGACTCCAAATCTTCATTAATAATTTGACGAATAAAATTAGATACCACTGTGGTATTTTCGGCTTCACTCATAACTTAGCTCCTAAAGAGAGATTTAACCCACAAATATTACTGCTGAATCACGAAGCTGACAATGTAGATTCCTAAAATTATGATCAATTACGCTGAGAGTAAAAACAGCCACAATAGTCTTGGTGATAGAGACCCTTATCCCGAATAAAGGCATACATTCGCTCCATGCCTCCCTTTTTGCGAAAATTGAAGGGCCAGTATTCCATTTGAGGGCAATCACGAAGTGCACGCTTGGCCGCTCCATTAACCTGGTCAAAATCCTTATAGCGAGAGATGCCCAAAACCGAAGTCATCAAAGTAAAACCATGCTCAATTCCCCAGGCTGCGGCCTTTTTTAGCCGCATTTCAAAGCAAATATCACAGCGCTTTCCCTTTTCCGGCTCTTGCTCTAATCCTCTAACCAACTCTTTCCAACGCTCAACATCGTAATCCAAATCAACAAAAGGAATGCTGAGCTCTAGTGCAATACGCTTATTTTCTTCTTTGCGTTTTTCATATTCCGCTTGGGGCTGAATATTGGGATTATAAAATACGACTGTTAACTCAACCCCTTCTTCTTTTAAAAACTCCATTACTGCAGCGGAACAGGGGGCACAGCAAGAAAGCAACAAAAGCTTTTGATGGGGAGCGGGCAAAAAACTCATGGCAACCAAGACCTCATAATATTTCCGGCCATCGGTGAAAGTTTCACTAAAAGCTCTGAATAAAGCTCTAAAATCAATCCGGCAATTCCCCATTGAGGAATTAGCGTCCAAAGCGTATAGCCAGCTTTAGGGAATCGAAATTTAGACTTCTCATAGTAATCCCAAGGAAAAAATCCAATGACCTTATGTAAAAAGAACCCCCATGCAATCTCCGCAACCGTAAACATCAAACACCAGCTAAGATAGCGCAAACTCCAATGCCATTGGGCAATTTGTCCAAAGACCCACTCAAAGGCAAATAGCATTCCCAGCCCATGTAGCGGAATCATATACAAACTGACAAAGCCCTCGAGATATTTATGCGGGGTCCTTTTTTGAAGTTTATAACCCAAGGATCGCTCAATTCCTGTAACCGCAAAAATGGTCTCTAGGGTCAGTCCAAAAAAAGTATAGAGCACAAAACGAAAAAGTAATTCCATAATTAGCCTTTAAAGATTTGAGCCTTACTTGCTTTTTGCCCAGATAAAAATGGCAAAATCCGATCATAAAGCCAAGTCGGCATGTGAATATTCAAGAAAGTAAGTAACTTCATGGGAAAAGGATAAAGGTAAATTGCTTTTTTCCCTGCAATGGCCTTTATTATGTGCTGACTAGACTTTTTAACAGATACCTTAAAGGGCATTTGGAACTCATTATGTCGAGTCATGGCCGATTCGACAAAGCCTGGATGGATAGACCCTACAGCTATTCCATGTTTTCTTAGATCAACTCTTAAGCTTTCCATAAAAATTCGCTGGGCCGCCTTAGTTGAAGAATAAGAAGCCGCGGCAGGCAAACCACGAAAGCAGGCCATACTAGAAATAGCTATAAGTTGCCCTGCTCGCTTCTCAATCATAGAAGGGATAAAAGGCATCAAAGTATTGACTGTTCCCTGAAAATTAACGGCGACAAATTGGTCATGAATATCGAGATCAAATTGATCTCCAGGGTTAAGGCCACCAAGACCAGCATTGGCAATAACAATGTCAACTCCACCCCATTTTTGCAAAAGATCACTGGCCATCTCTTGCATAGACTTGCGATCTGCCACATCGACGGCATAAATTGAGGCTTGGGCCCCTAAAGCTTTGCATTTTTCCTGCAAATCCTTTAGTTTTTCATCATTGCGCCCCAACAACGCTAAGTAAGTTTTTAAGGGAGCCAGACTCAGGGCTAAATTCTCACCAATGCCACTACTAGCTCCTGTAATTAAAATCTTTTTCCCATAAAAGTAAGCCTGCATACTCGCCCCTTTCCCTTTACATACACCCGCTCTCTAGGCTAGAAAAAGATATGAAAAAAGACAAGCTTCTTCTGGTCACTTTAAATGGCCGCTACCACCATTCCTCTCTCAGCCTGCGCTATTTGCTGGCAAATTTTAAACTCCCAAATTGGGATGCTACAATTTTAGAATTTACGATTAATGAAAATGGGCGCGCAATCGTAGAAAAAATATTAGCGGAATGTCCTCAAGTCATTGCCTTTTCTATTTATATTTGGAATGTTGAGCAAAGCTTGGCCGTAATTCAATTGCTTAAAGCAATTGTCCCCGAAGTAAAAATCATCTTAGGTGGCCCAGAAATAAGCTTTGATAGTGAAAAACACCCTCTTTTTCCTCATGCTGATTTCATTATTCAAGGCGAAGGAGAAGAAGCGCTTCCTCTTCTTCTTCAAAATTTAAATAACTCTCCTAAAGTCGTCTCTGCCCCCATTCTCGATCTTTCAAAAATAGAACTCCCCTATGAACTCTACTCGGCAGAAGATCTAAAAAATCGCTTTATTTACGTAGAAACAACACGCGGATGTCCCTATCGCTGTAGTTTTTGTCTATCCTCTTTGGATAACAAGGTTCGCTTTTTCCCTTTAGAAAAGGTTCTCCATGAACTAAAAAAACTAATGGACAGAGGAGCTCGTACCTTTAAATTTGTGGATCGAACTTTCAATGTGCGCAGTGACTGGTCCATCGAGATTCTGAAATTCTTTTTACCCTACAGTGATACCTTTCTCCACTTTGAAATTGTTCCAGAAATCTTGGACGATGATTTCATCGAGCTTGCTGCCCGCTTTGAAAAAGGAAGACTGCAATTTGAAATGGGCATCCAAACCTTTACTCCAGCAGTGGCCCGACGCGTAGATCGCTACCTTGACGAAGCCAAGCTTCGCAAAAACATTCAGAAAGTCTTAGCGCAAACGCAAGTCCATCTGCACACCGATCTTATCATCGGTCTTCCAGGGGAAACGCGAGAGGAAATAGCCAAAGGCTTTAATACCCTTATTCACCTCAAACCTCACGAAATTCAAGTGGGAATCTTAAAATTGCTTCCCGGAGCTCCTTTGGCCAAGCTATCTGAAGAATACCAAATGAAATACTCCAAGCAATCCCCTTATGAGATCATCCAAAACTCAACACTGAGCTTTGCAGAGCTACAAAAGTTCCAGCGTTTTGCGCGTTATATGGATCTTATCATCAATCGCGGAAATTTCCCTAGTATCAAAGACCTTCTATTTTCCAATGAAAATCCCTTCGAATGGCTCTGGAAATTTTCTGAGTTCGCCTACCAAGAGCACGAACAAACCTTTGCAATATCCTTAGATAAACTCGCCCATCTCTTGTTCTGCTTTTTAGGAGAAAGTGAAGAGGCGCGCAGCCTGCTCACCCAAGATTTGCTGCAAATCCCAGGCCGCACATTACCCCGTTTTTTGCGCACCGATTTGAGTGAACAACAGAAAAAAGAAAAAAGCTCACTACACAACAAAAGACAGAGCAAAGCTTGATTCAATCAAGCTCATCTCTTTTAATTAGGAAGCGGTAATACGTGAAAGAGCATAACATAATAGATACAAGCATTTCCCGCAAGAACACAAAAATGCCAGATTTCGTGACTTCCAAAATGAGGTGGCCAAGGATCAGGTTTTTCTTTGTGAAAAATAAAAGCACCAATGGTATAGAAAATCCCTGCTAATCCAATGGCCCCAATTCCAACGAGTCCAATTCGGATATACATGTAGTAGACAATCAAAAAAGCAAACCAACTGATAAAAAGATAAGTAAATTGCGAAAACCAAATTGGCATCGTTCTAAAGAATATACTTTTTAGTGCAATAAAGAAGAAGGCCATACTCCACACGATACCAAATATCCACCAACCTAAAGCACCTTGCAAAATGACCAAGCAAAAAGGTGTATAAGATCCCGCAATCAAAAGATAGATGGCCACATGATCTAAGATTCCCAATAAACGACGATAGCGCCCAAAAAGCAAATTAAAGTGCAAAATAGTACTGAAAAGCATAGAAAGAATAAGAGTAAAACCATAAATAGAAAAACTCACAAGGTGAATCCATTTCGACTCGAGAGCACTAAAAACGATAAGAAGCGTTGTCCCCGCAATTGCTAGCACTGTTCCCAACAAATGACTGATTGAATTGACATATTCATTACTATTTAAAGTTGAGATCATACGATCCATTGAAAAATTCTTTTGAAACACAGTCCTCTCCATATGCGAAAAATTTTTATTCTATTAACATTTTCACCTAAATATTTAAAGCAGAGAAAATCGGCAAACTCTTACATCTTTTGGCGATCTAAATTTCGAATAATCCACTCAATAAAGAAACATAAAGTTAACGATATCAATAAATTAAATGGAACATAGTAATGCAAGGCCAGGTGAATAGGCCCTAAGCTAATAAAAATGGAGGCAAGTAGACCCAATAGAGTCCCCCAAATCAGCGAAGAGGCACGGCAATAAGAAGAAAAAAAGGAAAGAGTGACGAGGGCGCAAAGAGGGGCTCCCCAAGCATTGATAATTTTATTTACAATAATAAATAAGGACTGTGTCTTTCCCATCCAAAAGTAAACGATCAGTGCAAAAAATATCCCAAGCACTCCCACAATAAATGAAATGAGAATCGATGATTTTTGAGGGTAAAATTCTCTTTGAAAAATATGAGCGAGTGTATTCACCCCCGAGTCTAAAGAGCTCATCGTTGCAGCTGCAAGGCCAGCTAAAATCAAGCCACTTGCCCCCTGAGGTAAGGCTTGCAATAATTGACCTAAAAGAATAACAAAACGCCCTTCGCCCCTTCCCCACGCCTGTAAGCTCAAGGCAAGCAAGGCTAAAAGAGCAATAACGAAAATAGCAACTGCAGAATTTATCCAGACGACTCGACGGGCCCGATCTAAACTTCCCGCAGCACGATAGCGCTGAAAAACCAAAGGATCTGCCCCATAACGCACCAAAAAAACAAAGCTGGCCCCCAAAGAAGCACTCCAAAAACTAATGCGAATCTGAGGATCAAAAGAAAAGAAGTCACGGGGCAGGTCCGGAAACGAAATCTGCTCCCATCCAATCCAAGAGATGGCAAAAACAATGCCTCCAAAGAGCACAATAAATTGCAAAACATCAGTCCAAACAACGGCCTGAAATCCACCGAGACAAGAATAAAGAGTTGCAATAATTCCCAAAATAAGAATGAGAGAAAGTATAGAAAGCCCTAATAGAGGAGATAGGATCTTAGCTGCAGCAAAAAGGGCCGTCCCCATCCACAAAAGCCTCCAGAACGCATAAAGGAAGATAGTTACACGCTGAAGAACTTTCCCATATTTTTTATTAAAAAATGTGAATAAGGACTCTTCTCCCGTCTTCCAAAAGGCAGGTAAATACCAGCGATTCACAGGAATAATAACAAGTATAAAGCCTAAAAGGCTCACTAAAACAGGAGCTCCATGCTGCATGATCTCAGTGGGGAAAGCCAGATAATTAATCGCTGAAAACATTGTTACAGCAATAGATATTCCCAGACTCCAAGTTGGCATTGTGGAACGGCCAAGATAAAAGGCTTGCGAGTTCGCATGGTACTTAAAAAAGAAAAAACCAATGCCCATAACCAAGAGAAAATAGAGAATAAAAACAAACAGCATTAGAATTTTACAAAAGTGCTAAGTAAACCAATGAGGGCACCAAAAACCCCGCCCCAAACAACCAACCATCCCAGATGCTGCCGAATCATATTCTGAATGATTTCTTTAACCATTTGGGGAGTGAGTTCACCAAGGCGCTGCTCAACAATTGCACTAACGCTATTCATCAAAGACTCACTGGAGTCTCCTTTGGGAGTCAAATTGGCGAGAAATTTTTCATCATTGAGAATACCATGGATAATATCCTTAAACTTACTCTCAACTTGAGGTCGCAAAGGATCAAGCGCAGCAGCTCCACCGAACATATTTAACATTCCCCCAAAAGGAGATTCCAAAATAGCCTCTTTTAATTTATTAAACACCTTATCAAAATCAATTGCCGCCACAACGGCATCTTCCTCTATTTGAATAAGATTCTGCTTATTGCCACTTAAAAAGCGCTCAAAGTTTTCCGGAGTAAAGAACTGACTCATGATTAAGTGACGAATACCCTTTTTAAAATCTTCAAAGCGCTCTGTCACAATCCCTGAACCATACAAAAAAGGGATTTTTTCAAAAAGC